>JAPOYQ010000498.1 GCA_026706505.1 Gemmatimonadota bacterium | reverse complement strand
CTAGCAGGGTGCGCACTAAGGCGACGCCAAACAAAAGAGCCAAAAAGGGCGCGACCCAAGCTAGTAAGTTAAAGCCCTCGTGCGGCGGAGTCGCTAAGACCTTCGGGCCAAAACGCGCTACATAGCCATCGATGATCTGCTGCCGAGTCTGGTTTTGGTCTAAGGCGGAGCCAATCGCCTCGCGTTCGGGGACCGCGAAGTCAGTACAAAGACAGGTGGCTAGAGATTCCCGAGGGCAATTGCCGCAGAGACAGACCAACTCCGCAGCCACAGCCTTAATTTCTGCCGTTGTCGCCGCTCCTACCGGCGAGAAGCCCAGCGCCAACGCAGCGAGCACAGACACGTACGTACGAGACTTTTGTGCGATGGCTGCTCCAAGCGTGGTCTGGCGATCCATTCGCGCCAGCCGACGGTCTCGCGGCGTAGGCCACATCGCCCACAGGGCACCGATCACTAGGACGACCGCACCGAGCCACACGAAGTTGATTAGCGGGTTGATGTAGATTTGGAACTTGGCGCTCTGATCCTCGGCAGACCCCACCAGAATTACATAGAAGTCCTCGCGCCAGGTCGAGTAAATGGAGACTTCCGTAGTACCTTGGTCAAAGGCCGGGTAATAGCGGCGCTCCGGCAGCAGCGTGCCGAGGAATTGATCGCCGCGGTGCAGGGCCAAGGCCGCGGCGGTAGTGCTGTGGTTGGCGTTTGCGGCGAAGGCCAGCGACGCAAAGGTAATCCGGTATTCGCCGACCTGACGCGAAGCCCCTTGGTCAAGGACGACTTCGGCTTCTTGGGTAAAGGCTTTGCCAGTGAAGCCAGCAAAGAGCAATACCAGTCCAAGGTGGGTCAAATACCCGCCGTAACGCCGCCGGCTCTTGGCGCAGAGGCGATACAATGCCATCGGATAGGGCTCGCCCGTGCTGTGCTTCCGCGCCCGCGCCCCGACGTAGAACTCGGAACCAAGCGCGACGATCACAAAGACGCACAGCCCGAATGACAGCACGACATAGGGATCGCGCAGGCCCAAGAGAAAGAAGATCCCGCACCAAAGAACGCCTGCGGTCACCGGGCGGATGAAGTTCTTGCGCAGGCTTTCGCTGGAAGTACGGCGCCAGGCAAAGAGCGGACCAGCCCCCGTCAACAACAGGAGCACTAGGCCGATGGGAATGGTGACTTGGTTAAAAAAGGGAGGGCCGACTGTGATTTGCTCGTCGGTCAAGGCTTCGGAGACCAGTGGGAAGACCGTGCCCCAGAACACGGCGAAGAGCATCCCCAAGAGAACCCAGTTGTTGAGCAAGAAAGCTGTCTCGCGCGAGGCAAAAGATTCCAAGCGATTCTCGGCCTTGAGCAGGGGCAGCCGCAGCCACAAGAGCCCAAAAGAAAGAATCAATGTCAAGACTAGAAACGTGCCAAAGAAAGGGCCGATATTGGATTGGGCAAAGGCGTGAACCGAGGATATGATGCCGCTGCGGGTCATAAAGGTGCCGAAGAGGCACAGCGCGTACGTGAGGATCGCCAGTGCCACATTCCATACCTTGAGCATGCCCTTGCGCTCTTGAATCATAATCGAGTGCAGAAAAGCAGTGGCGATCAGCCAGGGCATCAGCGAAGAGTTCTCCACCGGGTCCCAGGCCCAATATCCACCCCAACCCAGTTCGACATAGGCCCATTTGCCGCCCAGCAGGAGGCCGAAGCCGAGAAAAGTCCAAGGAATGAGCATCCAGCGGCGCGAAGCGCGGAGCCAAGTAGCGTCCAACTTGCCGGTCAAGAGCGCGGCGATGGCAAAGGCAAAGGGTACGACCATGCCCACCATCCCCAAGTAGAGCATTGGTGGATGAATGGCCATGACGGGGTGCTGTAGAATTGGGTTGAGCCCGCGGCCGTCCTCTGGCGTGAAGGGCAGACGCTGGAACGGGTCGGCGGCAAAGAGATGCACGATGGAAAAGAAGAAGCTGGTAAGGGACAGGGTCGCCAGCGCGTAGGGCATCAATTCTCGATAGCGCTGGCGGTAGAGTGCCACCAATCCCGCCGAGTAGATGGATAGGATCCAGCCCCAAAACAACAGCGAGCCGTTCTGCCCGCCCCACAGCGCCGTTACTAGATAGAACAAAGGCATGGCGCGGTTGCTGTTTTCGGCTACGTACTCGACTTGGAAGTCGTGGGAGAGGATAGCGTGCCACAGCGCGAGAACAGCCAGCGTCAGCAGGCCACAGGTCGCCAGGACCCCATTTTCGCCCGAGCGTACCAGCCCCAAGTGCCCACGCCTCGCCCCGAGGGCCGACGCCAGAGCTCCATAGCCGGACGCTAGGAGTGCTAGGCACAGGGCAAAGTAGCCGATATCAACCATAAAGATCGGGAAAAGCCAAAAGGTGTTGCGGGCTAGCCGTTCGGGCTATTCATCGCCTGCACGTGGCCTTCATAGCTTTGTCCCTCGTATTTGGAGGGGCATTTGGCAAAGACGATCTCAGCGGCAAAGATCTGGTCGGCTGCATCGTATTTGCCTTCGAGAACTACCAGTGCTTCGTCTTTGAAGGTATCGGGCAGCACGGTGTGTCCGATGTAGCGCACCCGCAGGGTGTGTTGTCCGTCGGTGATCACGAATTCGGGCCGCGAGCGATATCGGTCCCACTCAATCGAACCGGGCACCACGGTACTGCCGCCTAGCTGGATGCGCTGGCCGTCGTCTGTAGCTCCCTCCATCAGAGTTTGCAGGGTCATGTGAGTCGCCGTCGACTGTTGGACGCCAGCGACAAAAAGGTAGACCAGACCCGCGGCAATGACTAGGGAGCCAAGGGTGAATTTGTGCCGTCTCATAAGAGTAAATCTGCTCAATTTCCCTTTCTTGTCAACGAGGACACCCGTTGGCGGAAAGGGCCGCGTTCACACTTCGAGCACCTTGGGCAGACTGGATAGGTTTTCGTAGCCGTCTTCGCAAACGACGACCGTATCTTCGATCCGCACACCCCCCAAGCCTCGGTAGTAGAGCCCCGGCTCCATCGTCACGACGTGCCCTGATTCGAGTACGTCGCCGTGTGGGCCGATCCTTGGCCCCTCGTGGATCTCCAGACCTAGCCCATGCCCCGTGCTGTGGATGTAGCCCTGCATATAGCCGTCTTTCTCTCCCGTCTCGTAGCCAGCGTCATTGAAGAATCGTTGGATTGATTCGTGAATAAGGTGGCCTTCGGCACCCGGACGGATGTGGTCCAAGCCCAATTGTTGAGCCTCCAGCACGGTTTCGTATAGGTGCTGCATCGGCTTGGAGGCCTGTCCCTTGCAGACGGTCCGCGTCAGATCTCCGTAGTATCCACTCGCCTCGTCGCGCGGAAAAATGTCGATAATGATGGTCTCACTGGCGCGCAAAGGCCCAAAGCCCACTTGGTGTGGATCGCAGCCTTGGTCGCCGCCGGCGATGATGGTGTGTTCTCCAATACTGTCGCAGTCCATTAGCGTCTGATGAATCATGCGCCGCAATCGCTCTGAAGTGAGTACATCGCCGTTGAGGAAGAGCACATCGTCGCGCACTTCGGCTGCGCGCAGCCCCTCAATCGCGGTTTCCATGCCCGCTTCGGCGGCCCGCATCGCCCGGCGCATGCCCTCGATTTCTTCGGCGTCTTTGATTTTGCGCTGGGGAAAGAGTGGCTCGGCCGCAATGACGAGCTCGATGCCCTCCCCCCGCAGAAAATCAGCCGTACCAAGGGGAAAATCAGCAGGCACTTGCAGCTTCTCCAAGCCGAGGGCACGCAGAAGTTCCAACAAGACGGCGTTGCTATTGGGCCGCTTCTGGCTTCTTTCCTTGGCTCGCTTCTCGTACTGGGCATAAGGCAGTACTCGGTTGACTCAGGCTTGGTCGCGCGCGCGGTCGATCTCGAGAATGTTGGCGAGCATGATTTTTTCGCTGGGGGTCCACAAAAAGACGAAGGGGTCGGGGGCGCGGAAGCGGGTGGCGTAGAACAGATTGGCGCAGCGTTCACTGCTGCCGATCATCAGCAGGGCATCAGCACCTTGTAAGTTGGGCGTCATGGTTTTACTCCGGAATCTTCAGCGTCCGGACATTGATTCCGGTCTCGGGCCGCCAAAACCAAAACAACGCAGACTGTCCCTCTTCCAGCCCGGAAACAAAACGCACAAATTGCTCCAGTGAGGTAACGCGTTCTTGATCCACCTCGGTAATCACATCGCGCACTTGAATCCCTTTGTCCGCAGCCAGCCCCTCCGGATCTACTTCAACTACCACTACTGGCTCCTCGCCTTGTTCAAATCCCAGTTCAGCCGCCAACTCGCCGACAAATCCCAACTCAGAGGCCAACTCGGCGGGCAAGGATTCAACTGAGAACCCTAGCTGTGCCATCCGCTGATGACCCTTGGAAAGGAGTCGGTCGTCTTCGCGCTCGCCGAGCACCACGGCGACTTGGCGGACTTGATTCTGGCGCATGATTTGCAGGTTGATCGTCTCGCCTGGGTCGCGACCGTAGATCAGCGTCTGCAGGTCGTTGAAGTGATTCACCTCGATACCATCGAGCGATAGTACGACGTCCCCGACGAGTAGGCCACCGCGCTCGGCGGGGCTGTTGGGCTGCACTTGTCTGAGGTAAACGCCCCGTGGCCATTCCATGTTGAGGCCGTGCTTGCGGATTAGCTCTTGAGTCATCTCAGATTCCATGGTCACGCCCAAATGGCCGCGTACGATCCGTCCATGGACTAGCAGATCATCTACCACTTCGCGCGCTAGATTGATCGGCACGGCCAGCCCGTAGCCGATGTAGTAACCAGTGCGCGTTGAAATAGCCGTGTTGATTCCAACTACTCTGCCCTGTAGGTCGAGTAGGGGGCCGCCGGAGTTGCCGGGATTAATCACGGCATTAGTCTGGATGAAACTCTCGATGGCGTAGCGACTTTCTTCGTTTTGGTTGAAAATGCCTGCTTGGCGCCCTAGGGCGCTGACGATGCCGTGCGTCAGCGTTGATCCCATGCCCAAGGGATGGCCAATGGCCAGCACCCAATCGCCGATTTGCAAAAGGTCTGAATCGGCCAACTGCACAGTTGGCAGCCCCTGAGCT
>JAPOYQ010000835.1 GCA_026706505.1 Gemmatimonadota bacterium | reverse complement strand
TGATCGCCATCGTTGTCAAAGTCGAAAAACCCCGTGCCCCATCCCACCTCGGGAGTGCCCCGCGCCGCAACGCGGGATACGAAGGATACGTCGAGGAAAAATCCCCCGCCCTGATTTTTGTACAGGATATTGTACTCGCCTTCAAAGTTGGTGACAAAGATATCGAAGTAACCGTCATTGTCGTAATCGCCGACCGCGGCACCCATGCACCCCTGTTCGGTGCCGTCGCCGCTATAGGCCACGCCCGCGCTGAGGCCCTCATCGACAAAGGTGCCGTCGCCTTGGTTCTGGTACAGATTGTTAGGGGCCGAGTCGTTGGCGACGAAAATATCGGGCCAGCCATTGCGGTCGAAATCGCCGAAGACGACCCCGTACCCATAGTACTTTGCGCCAGCAATACCAGCTTCCTCGCTGCGGTCAGCCAAGGTGCCGTCACCATTGTTGCGGTAGAATACATCGCCGGCGGGAAGCAAGCCGCGCGGACCGCAAAAAATATCGACGGTCTTCCATATGCAGGGGACGGTAGAAGTATAGTCCCGCGAAAAATCGATGTAATTGGCCACGTAGAGATCGACATCGCCGTCTAGATCAGTATCGCCGAAAGCGCAGCCGACGCCCCATCTTTCGTCTCCGCCACCCGCTTTTTCAGTAACATCCTCAAACGTGCCATCGCCCCGATTCTGGTAGAAGGTATTGCGGCCGAAATTGGTCACATACAGGTCCAGATCGCCATCGTTGTCGTAGTCCGCAGCAGCACAACCCATGGACCAACTCGTGTCACCCACCCCAGCAGCGGTAGTGATATCGACAAAGCGATCCCCGTGGTTGCGGTAGAGGTAGTTGGTCGGTTCTTGACCCGGTGGAAAGCCTTCAAAACGAGAGCCATTGGCCACGTATAGATCGACGTCGCCGTCGCTGTCGTAGTCGAAAAAGGCCGTGCCCCCCACAGCGGTTTCAACGATGTATTCTTGGGTGCTGCCCGAGACGTTCCGTGCAGTAATGCCGAGTGCGGCGGCTTGGTCGGTGAACTGAGTAGGCAGGGGTTGGGCTGCTAGAAGGGCCGTACACAGGAAGATGAAGACCCCGCTTACTAGCGCGTGCATCGCTTTTGCTGCGAAACCAAAGACGAGGACAGTGTGAGCGTCATACTTTAGGGAGCGGGAATCTTTTCAGAAAAAAACTGGAGATCGAAATAGTTCAAGGACCCATCGTCCACTTCGACGGTGGGTTGTAGGACACCACCCCGGTACTGGGTGAGAAAAATATAGGACTTGTACCCCCGGTCTGAAAGACGTTGCAACAGGCGCTCGTAGTGTCCGGGAGTGGCAACGTAAAAGAAGGGTTTTTGGTAAAATTCGCCGCAGATGGCATGGGGAACCCAGCGCTGGTTGGTGATGACGACCTCTTCGGTGCGCTGGCGCATCTCGCTATTGAGGCGATAGGAGAACGCTTTCTTCTCCGCGAGAATCGAAACTCCATACACCTGGGCAGCAAAGCTAAGCACCAGCACAGCACCCACCGCGAGGACTCCTCCGCTGAAGTAGAACCGCTGGCGGTCTAGCCAGTCAATCAAGTTTCCGGCTGCTAAGACCGCAAAGAGCGGGTAGAGGAGAAGAAAGTAGCGGTTGCCCCAGTGGATGCCCATGGAACCCACCTTGGGCGCGGCCAAGGCGTAGAGTGCGGCAAAGCTCAAGGCGACCAGCCAAATCCAGCGTCTAAAAGAAGGCGCGTCGGAATCGGCTGAACGCAAGAGGGCCAGGGCTACAAAGGGGGCCGAAACAAAGAGGGCGTTGGACGATTTGAGCATGTAGTCAATAGGACTCGCGGAGAAGAAATAGCCCCCGAGAGATAAACCGGCGCTTATCAGGGCCACCACGCTGTACGTGGGCACGGCCTTTTGCAAAGTCGAGGGCGCAAAGCGCGGGCTGAGTACAAAGGCGAGGACAAACGGCAGGGCGAGGACGAGAGACAGCGAGGGGATCGGGTTGGACGCTATGAAGAGATTGTAAAACACCCGCGGCCGCGCCGCGAAATGGTGGACCCAGTCGGCGGCAATGGCTAGGTGCGTATTCAAATGGTAACCAAAGGGATGACCGATGGTCAGCCATTGGAAAAACCAGAGCGGCAGGAGGGAAACCAAGAGGATCAGGGCCGACGAGACGAGAATTTTTAATCTACCTGCGCTAGCATAAAAGGCGGTGCATAGGGCCAGTATTAGGCAAAGCAGATAGAACTCGTCCCTGAAATAGACCGATAATCCAGCGGCGGCCATGCCCAAGTATAGGTACTTGGGAGCGGAGTCTGCGAGGAACTGCAACAGATAGCGCACACTCCAAATCCCTAAGCAAATCGCCGGGGTGTGTTCCCAGAAGACCAGACTGTAGAAGAACACCGGCGTACAGAGTCCGGCGGTGAGGACGGCGACATGCCCGACCGCAATTCGCTGGGATACCAAACGCGCCAGTTGGGCCAAGCCGGCCAGCATGGCCAGCGAGGAGAGTGCTGGTAACAGATAAAGACCCCAATGCCCTAAACAGTCAAAGAACAGGGCTGAGATAAGGGCAAAGACCGGAGAGAAGACAGAATAGAGTTTGCCGGACTCGACGCGCGTGAAATAGTAGGGAAGAGGATTGTAAGCGAAATCCGGATCGACGATCTGACCCGGCCAAGGGATGGAAAAATCTGTGTAGCGACTGTTGGCTAAGGCTTGGACTTGGAGGAATTTGTTGGCGTTATCGGTAATCCAAAAGCCGCGTTTTTCGAGGGCGCAGAGGGCGGCGAAATAGCAGATGGCGATGGCGAGTAAAGAGCACAGGACCGATCTACCGGGATGGAATCGGCGGAAGAAGACGACCATGTATGGAATGCAGCGGATTTTAGCGGTGCGGCCAGAGAAGACGTTTTAGGGCGCACTGGCCGACAAATTGTCGAAGACGATGAACTGATGCTCGGCCAACCCCAGTTGCTCGGCTAGTTCATAACCAGCGCTCATAGGCAGCGAGGGGTTCAATTCCACAATCATCAAGTCCCGCTCCCCAGTGCCGATCTGGCCCAACTGGGCCAGTCCATCCAAGTTGCTCAGCAGGGCATTGCCGCCAATGTAGAGGCTTTTACCCACTTGCCTGAGATTGTCCAATCCATCCAGATTTTGCAGGACTTGGTTGCGGTTTATGCTCAAAGCGCCTCCGATCTCCGTCAGAGCGTTCAACCCTTCCAAGCTCCTGAGGACGGGATGCTCATCAATGGCCAACCCACCCTTAATAGTCGCAATCCCGTTCAAACCCCGCAGGTCTTTGAGCGCACCATTGAATATGAGCAGCAAATCCCCCTCTACCACTGAGAGGCTGCCCAGCCCTTTTAGATCTCGCAGGGCCTTGTTATCCCTGATTTTGACGCTACCCCCCACGTGAGTCAGCCCGCTCAGACCATCTATGTTAATCAACTCGGTCGTGGCATCGACGAATAGATCGCCATCGACGCGCCTGAGCGCTTTAAGCCCATCCAGATCCCGCAGCGAAAAATTGCAGCTAATCTCGAAATTTCCCCCCACGCGTTCTAGCTGTTCTAACCCTTGCAGTGCAATCAATCCATTGGAGAGAATATAGAAATTTCCTTCTACATAGCTGAGATTGTGCAACCCCTTCAGGTCGGTCAGTGCCCCATTATTCCGAATTGCGAAATCTCCCTCTACTCCGACCAGATTGCGCAGCGCCTCCATGCTGCTCAAGTACGCATCCTCTAATAAAAAATCCCCCTGCACCACAAAGGATCTCTTCTGCGCCCCCGCCCAAGCATCTAACCCCTCCTGAGACTCAATAACTATCGCCCCAGTCCCACCAACCGCCAGCGGCTCTTCAGCTCCCCCCTGACAGCCGATCCAAAGGGTGGCTCCCAGGACAGACGCTCCAAAACCCCATCTCCAACTAGCCAAACTCATCCCCCCTGCACGTCTTCTTCCTCCTCTTGAATTTTCAACAAGTTATCCTCGAAAATTTCGACCGAGTACTTCTTGTGTAACCCGCGCATATACTGCACGTACGCCTTTTGCGAACGGGCAATTTTCACATAAGCCCGCGCACGCCGCTCTGAAAAAACATGGTAGGGCTTCTTGGGGGCCGGTTGCTTCTCCATCACCTTGAATACCGAATACCCTCCTCTCACCTTTATCGGTCCCCCGACATCCCCCACCTGCAGATCTTTGGCTACTTTGTAGATGTCTTGGTACAGCCCAATCGGACTCAAGACCAACCGCCCCTCGTGGTGCGCCCGCTCCTTGCGAATCGTATAGTCCCTAGCCAACTGCATCGCGTCGGCACCCCCCACCAACTCCTCTTTCAGGCTGTGGGCCTGCTCCTTGAAGGCCACCAGAATCTCGGTCGCGACAATGTTCTCAAAGCCCTGAAACTTCTCGGGATTTTGATCGTAAAAGGCGCGCGCCTCTGCATCGGTGATCGGCGGCAGCCGCTCCTCAACCTCTCGCTTTCTCAACGCGCTCACCAGCATATCGCTGCGCTTATTGTCCACCGCCGCGAGGATTATCTGATGTTTGTCCAGTCCCTTGTTGCGGGCCTCTGCCATAAACATCCGATTGGGGATGGCCGAATCCTGTAGATAATCGACGATCCAGGTTCGCTCGTAATCGCGCGCATACCCCTCTGCTTTCTCCGGTGCGCTCAGGACAAAATCGTCAATGGTGAGCGCGCCGCCGTTGTAGCTGCACAATACCTCTTCGCCCTCCTCAGGCGACGCCACCCGCTCTTCAGGCGACAGCGCTAGGCGCATCAGCACGTGGTCTATCTTGTCGTAGTGAATTTGCGGCGCGTACTGGTCGCTGAGCGAATCGCGCAGAACTTGGGCGCGCTGTAGGCGCTTTTGGGCGAAGACCTCCTCCTTGACGAATTGGGCTACCTCCCGAAAGGTGACCGGAGCATCGTCTAAAACCTTGGCGATCAAGTAGCGCCGCGGGTCGCCGCCCCATGGCAGCGGCTCGGAAACCTCGCCGACCTGCATGGAAAAGATGCTCCGCAGCGGTGGAGCCGTATCGTCAATCGTGTAGTAC
>JAPOYQ010000834.1 GCA_026706505.1 Gemmatimonadota bacterium | reverse complement strand
TCAGTCGCCCCGAGTCTATCATCGAGCAGCTAGTCGCCTATGGGCTCGATGGCATCGAAGTCTTCCATCCGGCCCACCAGCCGGCACAAATGGAATATTACGACCAACTCGCCGACCGCTACGGTCTGATCAAATCGGGAGGGTCCGACAGCCACGGTGACAGCGAGGGCACCCGCATCGGCGAATACGGAGTCGGCTACGAAGTAATCGAGGCCATGCGCAAGCGGGCCGCTACCTATGCTTGAGTGGCCCAATCACTAGCCGCAGTAAAAATGCTCGTTTGATGACCTATTTCTTTTTTCGCCAGGCCGTCCTCTTCTCTTTCTCGCTGCTCGTCCTCGCACTGCATCTATCGCCTGGCTATGCGCTCCGGCCCCAGCGATTCCACCAAGCATCCGAGCCTATCCGCGGGCTATTCGGCACTTCAATAGACGACATCGTCTGGAGCGGGCGCTATCTATGGGTCGGCACCGAGAGTGGAGTAGCGCGGCTCGATCCGGCGCAAAGCAGCGGCGTTGAGGTCGTGGACTGGGTCACCTTTACCGAGCTCAACGGCCTCGGCCGCGGCGCGATCAGCGCCCTCGACGCGGTCGGCGATACCGTGTGGGTCGCGACCTTGGTCGATTCGGTTATCGCCGAACAGGGCGTGTACCAAGCGGGCACTGGGTTGAGTTTTTCCCACGATGGCGGTGACTCCTGGGACCATATTCCCAACGAGTTCATCTTCGACCCTACTAAGGCCGGTTTTGAGCGCAGCCCCAGCACGACTATCCAAAATGCTTGTTTTGACATCTCCATCGACGGAGAGGCCGTGTACGCTGCTTTTTTCGCTGGCTCCACCGTGCGTTCGCTCGACCAAGGCCGCACTTGGGAACCTTTCTTGCCCGGCGGCGCAGACGAGATCGTCTTCTACGCCAGCGACACAGCGGCGGACAGCTTACGGATGGTGGCCGATAGCCTCGCTAGCGCAAACGCCGATCCAAGCAACATCGCCCAGTTGCGCGCTGACGCCGACAGCTTGGCCAGCCAATCATTCCTGCACCGCACTTTTGCGGTTGTAGCTTACGGAGATACGGTATGGATTGGCACTTCCAGCGGAGTTTCCTTCACCTTTGATGGAGGCCAGTATTGGCAAAACGCCAAAGTGCGCCTCGGCGCAGAAGGCACTCCCCTTCCAGGCCATCCGGCTGGCAACTGGGTCGTGGCCCTCGAACGCCAAGTACTGCCCGACGGCACCACGGTCATCTGGGCGGGTACCAACACCACTACATCGCCGGGCCAAACCCAAGCCATCAGCGTCAGCCGCGACCTCGGCCAGACTTGGGGCCTCACTGGGCCGACGTTTGCCTGGGACTTTGCTTTTACCCCCAATTTTGTTTGGGCCAGCACCGACCTAGGCCTGCTAGCCAGCCCAGACCCAACTCTGCCGACCGACTCAGAACGCGTCTGGGACACCATAGCAGTCGTCGATGGACAGCCCCTAACCGGCACCTTCGTCGGGCTTGCTGCGGTAGGCGATGTGCTTTGGGCAGGGGCCGAGCATGGCCTTGGGCGCTCCGAGGATGAGGGGAACACTTGGCGCGTCATTCGCGACCTGATCCGCACGCGCACGCTTGACGAAGGTACTTTCATCAGCGCCGGAGGCGTGCCCGACAGTACGGCCCTCGCGTACGCAGCGCCCAACCCTTTTGCCCCCTCGCGCGAAACCACGACCATCGTCTTTAGCTTGTCACAGGATGCAGATATCTCTGTTGCGATTTACGACTTCGCCAGCGGCCTAGTCCGCGACCTTGCGACGGACGCGGCCTTTGCCGGCGGCGTCGATCACCGCATCCTTTGGGATGGCCTCGACCAAGACGGCCAACTGGTAGCTAATGGGACGTACTTTTACCGCATTGCCCTAAACACCGGTCAACAGGCCTTTGGCAGAGTGGTGGTGCTCGATTGAAAACGCTCTTCGCGCTATTGCTCGCCGCCTCCGCTGCGCACGGGGCCGATTTTGCCGCCGCCTTTCTCAGAACAGGGCTGGGTGCCCGCGGCCTAGGACTGGGAGCCTTTGTCGCCGCTGCCGACGATGCATCATCCCCCTACTGGAATCCAGCCGGCCTTGCTCGCCTGCGGGGCAAAACCCTAGAGACCTCCATTCAGTCGCTCTCGCTGGGGCGACGGCAAGGTAGTGCCGCTATCGCGTTCAACGTTCGTGGAGACGTGGGCTTTGGCTTTGCTTGGTCGCATGCTACAGTCGGCGGGATCAAGGGCCGCACGGCTAGTGGCCAGTACACCGGGCCTATCGAGGACCGAGCGAACGCTTTTATCTTTGGAATAGGTAGCTCTCTTGGGTCGCGTCTCGCGGTTGGTTTAGCCGTCAAAGTCCTCAAGCAGAGCATCGACCTGCCCTTAGTTCCCACGGCCACGGCCAACGGCAGCGGCTTCGACGTAGGGATTCAGTTCCGCGCGGCCGAGCATACCTGGCTCGGCGCCAGCATATCCAATCTCAACGCCGACCTCGCTTGGAAGGTGCGCCATGCCGACCAGCGGTCGAATACCACTGAGAATGCCCTGCCGCGCACACTCGTCTTTGGCGCGTCACAGCGATTTTTGGACGCCCTGCTGTTGGCCGCCGAGTTCCGCGCTGACGGAGAACAGAGCGTCAATCTCGGCGCCGAGTGGCAGCTAAATGCACTGCTCGTAATGCGCAGCGGTCTGCACCGCCTCGGCACCGAAGACGGGGGCCAACTCTCGGCCGGACTGACCTTGCAGCCGATGCACCGCGAGACCTTGCAATTCCAATACGCGTACTCAACCGATCCCCTCGGCGCTGGGGGGCGCACGACCGTGGGCTTGGCGCTGGCGTTCTGAGAAGCGATGGCTCTCCTATTGGTCGCACTTTTGACGCTGCCAGCGGTCCTTAGTGCCGCTGGTCTGCCCGCGCTACGCCAAGGTGGCGGGGCCCGCGCTGCGGCCTTGGCCAGCGCGGAGATTGCCCTGTTTGCCTCTCAAGCCCTCAACCCAGCGGCTCGGCAATCGCGTGGGCGCAACATCGCCTTTAACCACCAAGCCTCTATCCAGAATATCCGCCAGAACCACCTGCACCTGACGCAGACCCGCGACCGCGGGACCTGGGGGCTTTCCGCCCAACTGTTGCACGACGACAACCTAGAGCACCGTATCGGCCCCTCAACTGAGCCGCTGGGGCACTTCGGCGTGTACGAGGGAGCGGTCGGCCTGAGCTACGCCCGCCAGATGGAGCGGACGCGCCTCGGTTTGCAGCTAAAATTCATCCGCCAGTCCATTTTTACTCAAAACGCCAGCGGCCTAGCCGCCGACCTCGGGCTGGTGTACGATGTTGCGGCCCGCTTGCGCTTGGGGGCCACGGTGCGCAACTTGGGCCGCATGAATCGCCTTGACCAACGGGAGACTGACCTGCCCTTAGAAGCTCGTTTCGGCGCCGCCTATACCGGACGTGCAGATATGCTCGTGGCCGTCGAGGTGCAGAAAGCCCGCGACGACGATCTCACGCTGCATCTGGGCGGCGAGTACCGGGCCAGCGAGCACTTGCGCCTGCGCGCGGGTTACCAGACCACTGAAAACCACAGCCTCTCGGCCGGGCTAGGCCTAGTGGCCAAGCGCTGGGTCATCGACTACGCCTATGTGCCTTTTGGCTCGGGCTTGGGCGACGCACACTGGCTCAGCCTCCAGCTAGAAAGCGCAACCCCTTGAACTTCTGGCGCAAAACAGTGTCGCCGGTGGTGCCGCCAACCCCATCAATCCCGACCTCGCTCCCGGTCCAGCACGCCAGCTCCTCGCGCTTATGGGTCCACATGCTGCTGTTTTTATGTACCATTGCTTCGACTGCGATCGCCGGTGCTATGCAGCAAGGAGTTGACCCACTGACCAGCATCGCGGCCTTGGTTCACCTCGTCGAGGGTCTCCCTTTTGCCGCGACTTTGCTCTTTATTCTCACAGTCCATGAATTCGGCCATTACTTTGCTGCGCGCCGCTGGGGAGTCAGGGCCTCGCTGCCTTACTTTCTCCCCCTGCCCTATGTTTCCTTCCTCGGAACCTTGGGCGCGGTCATCAAAATTCGCTCTCCCATCCCCAACAAGTGCGCCCTGCTCGACATTGGCGCCGCCGGCCCCCTAGCGGGCTTTGTCGTCGCCCTCGCGGCCTGCTTTGCCGGGCTCTCGCGCTCGGCCGTGGTCTCGGCGGATTACTTTCACGCTCCCCCCATCGAATTGGGGGCACCCTTGCTCTTTTCCGGCATCGCCGCTCTCGTCTTGCCCGCCATTGGGCCGGATCAAATAGTTCTCTTAGACCCGGTGGCTTTTGCCGGTTGGGTCGGGCTGTTTATTACGGCTTTCAACCTCTTTCCCATTGGCCAACTCGACGGCGGCCATATCGCGTACGCGCTCTTTGGTCACCGCCACCGGCAGATCGCCCGCACGGCTTACGTGGCTTTGTTGGTCCTGGGAATTTACGGGGTTCTATCGCTGCTGTGGGAGTGGCCCCAGGGATGGCCGGGGTGGCTCGCACTGGCCTTTTTTCTCGCGCTTTTTGGCAAGGATCACCCGGCTCCCTACGACCCCTTTATCTCGCTGGGCCGCGGCCGGTGCTTCATCGGCTACCTCTGCCTATTGGTCTTTGTCCTCTGTTTCGCTCCCGTGCCTTTTGTCACCTACTGAGCTGCGCCATGCTCTCGTTTCTACCATTTCTGCTAGCAGCGCTGTTAACTGGCTGCGCCCTAGGCGACACCGAACAAGTGGATTGTCTCTGTGCGCCCGACACAAGTATCGATCTTTTTCCCCATTGCGACGACGCGGTCGAAGAGCGCCCCGACCCTAAGACCCCGCTATCGACCCAGCTTCCCGACTGCCCCAGCGGCCAACAACTCTTCCTGCGCGAGCGCACACGCCCTGAAGCCGTATTGGCCAATCTCGAGTCTATCTTCCAAGCCCAACCCGAGTTCCGCAGCCCCCAACAGTACATGGAGCAGTTCACCGAGGACTTTGTCTTCGACCCCGACCCCGAGGATGTGCAGCTATACCCGGAGGTTTACGACGTTGACCGCGAT
>JAPOYQ010000657.1:2823-5076 GCA_026706505.1 Gemmatimonadota bacterium | reverse complement strand
CCTTTGCCGTGCCCGATGGCGGCTGCATGTTCGACCACTACGTGCTCAACTCGGTCTTTGCCGAGGCCGACGAGATGGTCTCCATCGCCAAGATGAAGAATCACGCCTTTATGGGCATTACCTTGACCCTGAAAAACCTCTTTGGCCTGCCTCCAATGATTCCGCCGGAAGGGCGGACGCGGTCGTACTACCACCACATAATCCGGCTTTCCTACGTCCTGCCGGACTTGGGTCTGATTACCAAGCCCTGCCTCAACATCGTCGAGGCCCTCACCGGCCAATGGGGCCGCGAATGGGGCGGCGAGGGCCGGATTTGCAATGCCTTGATGGCTGGCGATCATCCAGTGGCAACCGATGCCTGCGGCATGACCCTGATGGGCCACGATCCCCAATCCGATTGGCCGACTCCGCCTTTCCGCCGCGACCGCAATCACTTGCTGATAGCTGCCGCGCGCGGCTTTGGCACGGTGGATTTGAACGAGATTGACTTTGCGAGCGAGGTCGAGGCCCCGTTGGCCGAATTCGACTCCGTATCTACGGACTCAGACGCTACGGTGGCCAATTGGCGGCGCACTACCTGTGAACAGGGGCTGATCTACCAAGACCAACAGGATCAACTGATTGGCCGCTATGGCGGGCAATTCATCTACCTACAGGACGGCCAAGTGGTGTGGAACGGAGTCGATCCGAGCAATCTGGGCAGCCGCCGCGATCTCAGCGGCGATAAGAAGGACAGTGCCCTTTGGCTCAAGTACGTCGATCCAGAAGAGGAGGAAGGGGAGCGCTTCGAGCGCTACAGCGAGTGTTTGCGGCTGGCGTCTTAATCTGGGAGGAGTACAGAAGCAGATGATTAGGGGCGACAAGGAACTGTACGTAGTCGGCGACCGCGTGCTAATCCGAGTTGACGACATGGAAGAGCGCACGGCCGTGGGGCTTTATTTGCCGCCGACCGCCTTGGAAAAGGAGAATGTGCAAAGCGGGCGCGTCGAAGAAGTGGGGCCAGGCGTTCCCTTGCCACCGAAAGCCGATGACGACGGAGCACCTTGGGAAGAAGGGGGCGAGCAGATGCGCTACATCGGCCTCCAGGCCAAAAAAGGCGACCACGCCATTTTCCTGCGCAAAGACGCAGTGGAAATCAAATTCGACGACGAGAAGTTCATCGTCGTGCCGCAGGCGGCGATTTTAGTGCTCGTCCGCGACATTGCTTGAGGTCCGCGAAGAGCGCAATCCATGACTCAGGCTACCCTCAGCCGAGGTCCGCTCCTCTGGTCCGGCGAACACTGGATTCTCTATCTGCGCCCGCCCGGGAGCCAAGTCGATAGCGGACAACTCAGTCTGTATTGCGCCGCCTACAGCCCCGCAGGCCGGGGAACGGTGGCCTATATCGACATTCCTGGATCCAAGGGTCTGACCGCCGTCTGCACCGACAACCCCGACTTGGCCGATTTTATTACTGACACTATGATTCGCGGCGGCAATAATCCATTCGACCGCGATCTGCCCCAACAGCCAGCTACCTTCAGCCGCGCCGGCCGCATTGACCGCAATCCTTCTTGGACCATCCAAAGCGAGCACCATACCCTGACTGCCACTTGGGAGCAATTGGAGAGTCCCCTAGTCGGCCCGCCCACCGTCAATCCCCATATCGTCTTCACGGTGCTGATTTTTGCCGCCGCTGGACAGATGCAACTCAACGGCGTGGCTGTACCCGGCCGCCCCTATCCCCGCGACGCTTGGAGCAAAAGCTTGGGTCAAGCCCGCAGTTCCTGCTGCTTTGCGTTGGCCGAAACCATGATAGCCAGTTCAGAGTGAGGACGACCTGTAAGGTAGAACATTGTGGCAATACAATAGCCCGGATCGCTCAAGCGGCCCGGGCTATTTTCGTGAAATACTGTAGAGGGTTTAGGATTTAGAAGAACGATCCCTGCTTGAGAAACTCTACCGGCGCTTCCTGGCCCCAGCCACGCGTGTAGTAGTCCTGCATGGTCAAGGCCAGCAGGATGCACAGCCAGAAGAAGCCGGCGACCGCGAAAAGCGCGACCAGCTTGGGGCTGTATTTCACGTGCATGAAGAACAAGATGACCAGCGATGCCTTTACTAGAGCGATGATCAGGGCGACCGGGGTATTCAAAAAGCCCATGTTGACGAAGGCGGCGGCCACCGTGAGAACCGTGCCGATCATCAGGGCGAAGAAGATCAGAAAGTAGATCTTGAGCGGGACGACGTGATGTTCAGAGTGATGCTCAGACATTA
>JAPOYQ010000657.1:481-2784 GCA_026706505.1 Gemmatimonadota bacterium | reverse complement strand
AGTGATGTTCAGACATTAGTGGCGTCCAATCAGATAGAGCAGCGGGAAGAGAAAAATCCACACGATATCGACGAAGTGCCAATAAAGGCCGCTGATTTCAATCGGCGTGAAGTACTGAGCCGAGATCTCGTTGCGCCGGACCTTGGCGATCATCCACAACATGATGCCGACGCCGACGACCATGTGCAACGCGTGCATCCCGGTCATCACGAAGTAAAACGAGAAGAAAATTTTGGCGTTGCCGAGCGTGACGGCGGGGTCATTCCACTGGAACATGCTTCCGGGGATGAGGTGCTCGTGCCATTTGTGGCTGTACTCGATGTACTTGACCCCCAAGAAGGCGCAGCCGAGAATGATCGTGGCGACGAGCCACCCCGTAATCGCGTTGCGACCAGCATTGGTCTGCGCGGCGCGGACGGCCAGCGCCATGGTCAGGCTGCTGGCGATCAGCACGATGGTGTTGAAGGTGCCCCAGCCGATGCTGAGGAGGTGAGAGCCAGCAGTAAAGGCTTCAATATATTCGTTGCGATACACAGTGTAGGCACCGAACAGCCCCCCGAAAAACAGGATTTCCTGGATGATGAACGCCCACATGCCGAGACTGGCGGCTTCGTATTGCTGCTGCGCCGTCTCGAACTGGTGTAGGTGGTGGGCGCTATGTGCGTGCTCAGACAACTTCATCCTCCTTAGCGCGTTCAGGTACAGCCTCGGTGCTTGGTTCCGTTGAATCCTCCTCGCCGTAAGGGTAGGCTTCCCAAGTAACTATCGGGATAGCTTCAAAGTTGTGGGCTATGGGCGGCGAGGGGATGTCCCATTCGAGGCCCTTGGCTTGGAACGGATTGGCGGGGGCCTTCTCGCCCTTGAACAGGGACCAGAGGAGATAGACGATGGTCAGCGAGAAGCCCAACCCGAGGACAGTGGCGCCCGCGGTGGACATGATGTTGAGGGCCTGCCATTCCTCGGGATAGGCGTGATAGCGCCGAGGCATTCCCAAGTAACCCAAGATAAATTGCGGAAAGAAGGTCAAGTTGAACCCGGTGAAGACAACCATATCGCCGAGCTTGGCCGCTCCTTCCGAGTACATTCGCCCGGTCATTTTAGGCCACCAAAAATGCAGGCCGCAGAGGAACCCCATAACCATGCCGCCCACCATGACATAGTGAAAGTGGGCGACCACGAAGTAGGTATCGTGGAGATGCACGTCTATGCCCAAGGTGGAGAGGAACAGGCCCGTCAGGCCGCCGATGGTGAAAAGGCCGATAAAGCCCATCACGTAGAGCATAGGCGAGTCTAGCTTAACCGAGGCTTTGTGGAGAGTGAAAGACCAGTTGAAAATTTTGATGGCCGTGGGTACGGCGATGAAGAAGGTGATGAAGGAAAAGACCATGCTGGCATAGGTGGATTGGCCCGATACGAACAAATGGTGCCCCCAGACGAGAAAGCCGAGGACGGCGATGGCCAGCGAGGAAAAAGCCACAAAGGAATAGCCGAAGACGCGCTTGCGCGCGAAGCAAGCTATGACATCGCTGACGACGGCAAAGCCCGGCAAGATCATGATGTACACGGCCGGATGCGAGTAAAACCAGAACATGTGCTGGAAAAGCACCGGATCACCGCCGTAATTGGGATCGAAGATGCCGATCTTGAAGAGGCGCTCGAAGCAGACCAACAACAAGGTGATAGCCACCACCGGGGTGCCTAGAACCTGAATCAGGCTGGTCGCGTAGTGCCCCCAAATAAAAAGCGGCAAGCGGAACCACGTCATACCCGGGGCTCGCATCTTGTGGATGGTGACCATGAAGTTGACCCCGGTGAGGATCGAAGAGAAGCCGTTGACAAAAACGCCGACTAAGGCCAAAGAAACAAATGAGGTAGAGTACGTGCTGCTGTAAGGCGTGTAAAAGGTCCAACCTGTATCAATGCCCCCCATGATGATGGCCAGCACCGCGAAGGCCCCGCCGGCGACGTAGAGGTAATAGCTGAGGAGATTCAAGCGGGGGAAGGCCACGTCCCGCGCGCCGATCTGTAGGGGAATGAGAAAGTTGCCCAACACCGCCGGGATCGAGGGGATCAGAAAGAAGAAGATCATCACCACCCCGTGCATGGTGAAGAGCTTGTTGTAGGTCTCTGCTTCGACCAAATCGCCTTTGGGCGTCATCAACTCAAAGCGAATGAGGCTGGCGAACATGCTGCCGACCAAGAAGAAGACCGCCAGCGTTATCAAGTAGAGGATACCGATGCGCTTGTGGTCTAGGGTCAGGAGCCAAGATTTGATCCCATACGTTTCGTTGAGATAGTTTCTC
>JAPOYQ010000657.1:0-471 GCA_026706505.1 Gemmatimonadota bacterium | reverse complement strand
TTAAGATAGGTGCTCGGCTCGCCGTTGGCGCTGACTGCGTGGCTCATGGCTTGAATGACCTCGTTGAGATGTTCACTCCGCGGACTCACTCAGGGATTTGATATAAGACGTGATTTGCAGCAGCGATTGCTCGCTGACCTGCCCTTCGAAGATAGGCATAATCGGCTCGTACCCAGCGACGATCTTGGCCGTGGGCTGGAGTATGGACTCGCGGATGTAGTCGCTATCGACGACGACTTCTTGCCCGTTGCTGAGCGTTACCGGCTTGTCGTAAATCCCGACCAGCGAAGGGCCGCGCCCCGTGGCCGTGGATTTGTGGCAGGTTTCGCAGCCGAGTTGCTGGAACTGGCGCTCGCCCGCCTCGACCATGGATTCGCCGCTGGACGCTCCCATCAGCCAGTCGTGGTAATCCGCTGGCTCTAAGACGATTACCTTGCCGATCATACCCGAGTGCTGGGTGCCGCAATACTC
>JAPOYQ010000240.1 GCA_026706505.1 Gemmatimonadota bacterium | reverse complement strand
CGGCTTATTACGGCATGATCAACTTTATAGACGACCAGATCGGCCGCCTCATTCAGTTTACCGGTGGTCTCGACAACTGCTTAGTCATCTTCACCTCCGACCACGGCGAAATGCTGGGCGACCACAACCTCTTTCGCAAAACTTGGCCCTACGAAGCGTCGGCCCGAGTTCCATTTTTCATGCGCGCACCAAAAAATTGGGACTATCCCGAAGAAGTCACTTGCCAAAGTCCCGTCGGCATCCAGGACATTATGCCTACCATTCTCGCTGCGGCTGGCATCGACGTTCCCGATACCTGCACGGGCAAAAGCCTTCTGCCCGTCATGCAGGGCGATGCCGGCGGCGTCAGGGAATTTCTCCACGGAGAACACGCTGGGTGTTACGCTCGCGACCACGGCAATCACTATGTCACTGATGGGCGCTGCAAATACATCTGGTATTCGCAGACGGGCCAAGAACACCTTTTTGACTTGGACGAAGATCCCCAGGAAATGCGCGACTTGTCTCGTGAATCCGACGCTGAGACTAGAATGCAACCTTGGCGAAATCGCCTCAGCGAATTCCTCAAAGACCGACCGGAAGGTTTTGTGGATGACACGCGCTTGATCCCCGGCCAACCCCATGACGCGCTGCTGCCGGACTACGATCCAGAAGCGACTTATTCCTATCTATGAGCTAAGTACGCGATAGTAGAATCCCACTTCTATACAAATTGTCCCAGGACGGTAATCTTTTGCGTTTATGGACGCTGTCAGACATGCATCTTTCCCATCCGGAAAATCGCGAAGTGCTGGAGAGTTTTCCGGCCTTTTCCGAGGACTGGCTGATCTTGGCGGGAGACGTTACCGACGGTCCGCGGCGGCTTGACTGGTGCTTTCGGCAACTGACTCCGAAGTTCCGCCGGATCGTCTGGGTTCCCGGAAACCACGAACTCTGGACAACTCCCAACGCGACTCACGGACTTCGCGGCGTCGCGCTCTACGAGCAGCTCGTCCAGATTGCTCGCTTCCACGGTGTTCTCACCCCGGAGGATCCCTACCCGGTGGTTGAACATCGGGCCGGGCCGGTTCTGATCGCGCCGCTGTTCCTGCTCTACGACTACAGCTTCCGGCCCCGGCACGTCCGGCGTGACGAGGTAGTTGGGTGGGCCCGGGAAACCGGCGCTGCCTGCGCCGACGAAATGATGCTGCATCCCGATCCGTTTCCGGATCGGGAATCGTGGTGCGCCGCACGCTGCAAGGGTACCGCCACTCGGCTCGCGTCGTATCCTGCGGATCTTCCCAAGGTCCTGATCAATCACTTTCCGCTCGAAGAACAACACGCCGTGCTGCCACGGGTTCCCCGATTCACTCCGTGGTGCGGGACCCGCCGGACCCGGGGTTGGCACCGCCGCTTCAACGCGTGCGCAGTGGTGTACGGCCACCTCCACATTCGGGGCACCCATTGGCTTGACGGCGTGCCTTTCCGAGAGGTGTCCCTGGGGTACCCGCAGCAGTGGGACCGCCAGCGGGGTATCGGCGCCTATCTGCGGGAAGTGACCTTGGCGCCCCGGGGAGCGACCTTCTGATCAATAGTAAAATCCCACTTCTATCAAAACGCCAGAGGAGACCATGACTACGTATCGCGCCGCCGTTATCGGCTTGGGCCGCATGGGCAGCACGTTCGACGATGAAATGACCGAGGGAGGATCCATTTTTCTGCCCTATTGCCACGCCCCCTCGTACTGCGCTTCGCCCCATACGGAACTGGTGGCCGGAGCCGATCCGCACGACGAACAACGCGCCATTTTCGGCGACCGCTGGGGGCTGGAGCAAGACCATCTCTACAGCGACTATCGCCAAATGCTGGAGCGAGAAAACCTCGACTTGGTCAGCGTCTGCACCACGGCCCGCATTCGCTCGCAGATCGTCGAGGACTGCGCCCGCGCTGGCGTCAAGGCCGTATGGGCGGAAAAGCCCATTGCCCTGACCTTGGCGGAAGCCGACGCTATGGTCGAAGCCTGCCGCCAACACGGCACGGCCTTGGCCATCAACTGCGCCCGCCGCTGGAATCCGTTCTTCAGTCAGGCCCGCGACCTCATTGACAAAGGAGAGCTAGGGCAAATCCTCCAAGTGACCGGCTATGCCCAGTGCGGCTTGTCACACAATGGCAGCCATCTACTCGACATTGTGCGCTACATGGCCGGGGGTCAGGTCGAGTGGGTTTTTGGCGAAATGGAATCGGACGCCGCGGCCGAGGGCGAGACCGACCCGCAGGGCAATGGCTACCTCGTCTTTGACAATGGCGTGCGCGCCTTTATCCGCGCCACTCCTACCGGGGTTGCGGCTTGGGAAATTGACGTCATTGGCACTGAGGGCCGCATCCGATCCATAGCCAATTGCACGCAAATGGAGTACATCCGCACGGCTCCGGGTGGCAATAGGGGACGCGGCGTGCCCGCGTACGTGCCCTTTCCCTATCCGACGCACATCCAGGGCATGGGTCTGACCATTGTGGAGGATCTGATTCAGGCCATTGAGACGGGATCGGATCCGCGCTGCTCGGGCGACGATGGCCGGGCCGCCCTCGAAGTGGCCATTGCCCTGCGTCAATCGCATCGCGACGGTTTTGTCCGCGTGGATTTGCCGCTAGAAGACCGTTCGTTGGGCATTCTCTCCTCGGAGATCTCCCAGGACCACACGCCGGCGCGGGTGCGGCGGTTGCAGGCTTCTTGAATGTTACCCCTCGGACACGGGCAGTACTAGTCGCGAAGGATGCGCTGCCGAGTGATGCACGGCGTTGGTCGCCACGACTAGCTCGGTGTCGGCTAGGTCGTTCTTGCCGGTGTTGTGATTGCGGTCGTGGTTGGGGAAGTCGCTAGACGTGATTTCTAGGCGGATGCGATGGCCCGGCTCAAAGCGGCAGGCCGTCGGCCCCATGCGGATGCGGAGCTCTACCACGTCTCCGGGTGTCAGCAGCTCTTCGACGTCGAGGGAGTTGCGGTGGCGGGCGCGCACCATGCCGTAGCACATCTCCGGCGCTGAGCCGCTCGTTGTTTCTCCTGCGGGTGGGTGCTCGTCCACCAGCCGCGCGAAGAAATCCGTGTCCGGTGCCGACGAACTGACGAAGAGCACGACTTCTGGATAACCGGCGATCTCTACGGCGTCAGTCAGCGGCTCCGAGCGGTAGCAGAGGATGTCGCCGCGTCCTTCTAGTCGGCGGCGGTCTGCTGGCCCCGTGAACCACTCCCGCGTCCACAGCGTTGGCACGGGATTGTGGGGATCGTAGTCGAAGTGGTCCGCTTCAGCGTTGGTGTGCTCGCCGTTGATCGATAGCCGGCCGGAACCGCCAAACTTGGCGTCGCCATTGCTGCTCAACAGGTACTCACAGGGCGTCGCGTCGGCTGGCGGCCAAGTGTCGGCTAAGCGCCATTGACCCTGCCGTCCGGCCATTGCGAAATAGCGCACCGCTGGCTCGCGGTCAATGCCGTTGTCTATCCCCTTGAGCCAGTGGTCGAACCAGCGGATGATTAGGTCCGGCAGGTCGAGATCGGCCTGTGGCCCGAAGTCAAACCCGGCTACTATGCGGCTACCGAGACTCGGGTGATTCCACGGGCCGGCGATGAGCTTCGTCTGCGACCGCGCCTGCTCGGTGCGACCGTGGCGCTGCATGAGCTGTAGGTGCTGCATCGAGCCGTTGCAATGATCGTACCAGCCGCTGAAGTCGAGGTTTGGTACGGCTACTTCCTTGTGTACCTCGTCGAATTTCCAGGCCCGCCGGTTCGGGTGTTCGAGCCAATCCTTTGCGTACTCTGCCAGTCCCGGCGGCAAGTGGCGGGTGAAGTCGAGCCACGGCAGGTAGCCGATCCAGTGGCCTTCGCCGGCGATCTTGTCCCATTCCTGCCGCGCTTGCTCTGGCGTGTGGGGCGGTGGCAGTCCATGGCGGCGGCGCAGGTCCGGTGCCATGGAGGTGAGCCACCACTTGATACGCCGCCCCGGCCGGAAGCCGCCCGGCCAATCGACTTCGGTCAATTCTAGTGGGATGGTGTATGCACACATGGCGACTAGATGAGGAGGGCGCAGCTTGGCTAGCTGCCACTGCATCCAAGCGTTGTACGAGGCTCCGAGGGTGCCGACGTTGCCGTCGCACCAGGGCTGTGCCGCCAGCCACTCCACGGAGTCGTAGCCGTCCTCGGCGTCGCCCGTGTGTTCTTCGGTGAACGGCACCCAGTCGCCTTCGGAGCCGTAGCGGCCGCGCGAGTCCATGGAGACTACGGCGTACCCGGCGCGCACGTATCGCTCGAATCCAGACTTTGGGCGGTCATATGGCGTGCGCAGCAGGATACCTGGAAACCGGCCGTCGGCGTCGGGGCGGAACACGTGCGCCGCCATGTGGACGCCGTCGCGCATGGGCACTTGAACATTGGGTTCGGTGAGAATTCCTAGGGCACCGCTCATCGCATTGGCTCCGTATCGATGGTCCCGAGCAGGTCTTCGCCGGAAGTCATCTTACTGTTGATCATTTTTTTTAGGCCGCAAAAAGGGAGCTGCCGACCGAATCGGGGCTCCCTTTGTCGTTGTAATTCTATAAATAAAAATAATGATTGTTTTTGCTTTTGTCAAGGGATATTTGTACGTAAGTCATTTATAAATAAATACTTATTGACAATTTGTCAAGTCTTCTTATCTTATCACATCCGCCCGATCTTACGCGACTTCAAACTTCTTGGAGTGGTGAATGATAAGCTCGATAATAGATGGTTTTAAAAAAGCAAGTACAACCATAAAAATTACCGTTGAGATATTGAGATACATATTCTCGTTAGAGAGATTGTCTGTCACTGCACTTTTTTTTCTTTGTACGCTAGAGGCTACCCTTCCTTTTTTATCACTATGGTTAGCTAAATATGTTGTTGATGTCCTTACCGCTCCTGAACAACCTACGGATCCTAATACATTTTTAAATTTCCTCATAGGATTTGTAGGAATTGGCATATTGGCTCAGGTCTGTGCGACTTTTGGCCAGACTCTTCGCGAAGGAGTTGGGCAAAAGATCGAATCTCACAGTGAGGTGTCTCTGCTAAAAAAGGTCAATTCTTTTAGCGAGA
>JAPOYQ010000285.1 GCA_026706505.1 Gemmatimonadota bacterium | reverse complement strand
GAGACGCGAATCGTCAGCCGGTCGCCGTGCGCTTCGCGCAGCCGCAGCAGGCCGTCGGCGCACTTCATCATCGGCCGCATGGCGTTGGTCAGCACCAAGCTCTCGAAGCCTCGTTCCAGCACGTCTTCGAGCATGTCGAGCATCTCGGGATTCATAAAAGGCTCGCCGCCGGTGAAGCCGATCTCGCGCGTGCCCAGCCGGTCGCGCTCGATCTCGTCGAGATAAGCTGCCACTTCTGCTGCCGTGAGGTACACTAGACGGTCGTTGCGCGGACTCGATTCGATGTAGCAGTTGGTACACTCCAGATTGCAGAGGGTACCGGTGTTAAACCACAGAGTTTCCAGCCGCGTCAACACTACACTAGCTCGCTCTTCTCCGTCGGCGGTGACGTCGGAGTCTTGGAACTTGCGCGGGTCTAGGTGAGGCGGAGCTTGAACTTGTGTCATGCTGTCTCCTGCGGCGGTCTGGGTCTCGTCGTCCAAGACGACGGGGATGTGGGCGTTGACCGCTTGGGCTCCATGCGGCAGCAAAGAAGTCGATAGCTTAATAGACTGTCAAGGTAAATTGTAGTTCTGGGAGCCCTGTGCGTGCAGCAGGAAAGAGGTTCTGGCGGAGTTTTGGTGGGATGAGTAGGTTGTCTGCTGCATAGAAAGGAGAACTACCATGCAGAAGCACACAGTAGCTATCATCGGCCTCGGCCGCATGGGCAGCACTATTGATGACGAAGGGCACGGCGATGTGCCCTATTCGGTCGCAGCCGCGACTCGGGCGAGCGAGCGGCTGGAACTCGTGGCTGGAGCGGATCTCTTGCCGGATAAGCGCGATGCGTTTCAAAGCCGCTGGGGCGTCGCCGTTTACGAAGACTTCCGCGACATGATTGACCGCGAAAAGCCCGATCTCGTGGCCATCTGCACCGCGGCCTGTTTGCCCAAGCCCGCCAGAGAGGCTCCGGACGCGAGTTTTCGCGGCGACTCGCACGCCGATCTAGCAGTAGCGGTGGCCGATCTGGGCGTGCCGATGATCTACCTCGAAAAGGCCATGGCCAGCTCGATGGAGCGCGCCGACGAGATCCGCGATGCCGTAAAGCGCAACAACACGCTCTTCAACACGGGCGTCCTGCGCCGCTTTGACAACCGCTACGACGTGGTCAAGGACGCGGTCGCCGCCGGTCAGGTCGGCGAGGTGCAGGCCGTGATTCACTACGCCAGTTCCAGCCTGATGCACGGGCACATCCACTCGATCGACACGGTGTCCTATCTCATCGGCGATCCGGCGATTGAAGCTGTGCGCGGCGAGCTGTTGCCCCACGGCTTGCAAGTTGAGGGCAATCACATTCCGTCTGATCCCTCGGCCACCTATCAATTGCGCTTTGCCAACGGCGTCGAGGCGTGGTCCATTCCAACGGCCCCGTGGGAATTCGAGGTCATCGGCTCGGAGGGGGCGATCCGCTCGTGCAACAATGGGGCCAGCGTTTTACTGCGCCAGCCCGGCACCGTGCAAGGACGGAAAACCTTGTGGGAGGAGGTGCCCGTCGATCCGGTGGCACCGCGCAGTACGACGCAGTGCTGCTTGGAGGATTTGGCCGCGGCGCGCGAATCCGGCCAAC
Organism: Gemmatimonadota bacterium; assembly: GCA_026706505.1. Next base: position 3,490 of record JAPOYQ010000285.1, on the reverse strand, counting down.
CTACGCGCGGTCACATCGACGTGACGCACCACATCACAGAAGCCACCATCGCCGTCGCCGAGAGCCACCGCCAGGGCGGCGCTTGGGTGGAATTGCCGCTGCCTGAGCGCGACCTGTACATTTTTCACGTCTAGAGACGAAACATTCCATAGGGCACCCACGAGGGGTGCCCCTACTTACGACTAAAAGGATACACGTGCTAAAAGCAGGCATATTTCTCGATATGGAGAATCTCAATCGCTGCGGCGGCTACGCCATCCGCTTTCGCCAGATCAAGGCACTGGTGGAGGCGCAGCAGGCGGTTGTGGTGCGGGCCAACGCCTATATGGCCATGGACCGCGAGCGCGAAAGCATGGACGCAGAGTATCGCCAAAAGAGGGAGGTTTATCGCAATCGCGCACGGCGGGAGGGCTACCACCTGATACTCAAGGAAGTGCGGCGCTATCGCACTACGGAGGGGGAGACTATCGTCAAGGCCGACGCCGACCTCGAGCTGGCAATAGATGCCCTGTTGCAGGCGGACAATTTGGACTACGTGCTGTTGGGCACTGGCGACGGCGACTTCGTGCGCTTGGTGCGCGCCCTGCAAAACCGGGGCAAGCGGGTCGATCTGCTATCTTTTATGAACACCAGCACCGATCTGCGCCAAGAGGTAGATCACCACTTTTCCGGGTACTTGGTGCCCGACATTCTGTTCTCTGATCGCGGCCCGAATCAGCGCCTGCGCGGCATCCTGCACGCAGTCAACGAGGAGAAGGGCTACGGCTTCTTGACCGTGCAGACTGGCTTGGCGATAGACAGCATACGCGAAGATATTTTTCTGCACATAACTGATCTGCGCACGGTGCGAGGTGGGGTGGTGTCCAACGCGGACTTTGCCCATCTCAAGGTGCGCGAGACGATCATCGAGTTTGAGGTGGAGGACGACGGCGACCGGAAGAAGGCCATCAACGCCGTGGAGTTCCGGCCGGAACTACTGTGAGGCAAAGACGATGAAGAAAGACTGGTGCGCCGAGGAGTTTCGCTGCATGGTCGCCCTCGGCGAGAGTACCACTGCTGGCGGCTGGAGCACCGCTCCCGATCGCTGCTGGGTGCCTCTCTTGGGCGCGCTCATCAACGATTTTCAGACCACGCCTATGCGGGTTGTCAACTCTGGAATCGGCGCCAACCTCATCGCCAAGCGCAGCCCGGCGTACGAGGAGAGCGGGAAGCCGGCTGCCGACGAGCGCCTCGACAAGCACGTCCTCTCCCACGACCCCGACCTGCTCGCGATCTCCTACGGCCTCAACGACGCCCGGGGCGGTACGCCATTGGCCCAGTTTTGCGAGGACCTGGTCCTGCTCGTGGGGCGCGTGCGCCAACGCGGGAATCCGCTCATCCTGTTGCTCGGGCCCTACTTCATGACTGACTTCACCGTCGGGGGGAAGACTTGGAGCCACGCCGATCTGTCCCTATTCAGGCGCTTCAACGCGGCCACGGCCGAGGTGGCAGCGGAACTCGATTGTCTGTACGTCGATCTGCTGGCCGCGAGCGGTGAAGCGCCTTGGATGGTCCACTACGACGGCGTGCACCAGAACGACCTCGGCCACCGGATCGTCGCCAACCGCATCTTCGAGGTGCTCGCCCAGAATTGTTCCTGCCTGACGAAGCGGACCCGGCAAGCCGAGCGGAGCAGTCCGAGGTGGAGGGACGAGTCGGTGCTGAAGTCCGACTACGGCTTCTGACTCGGAAAAGGAGGTATGAACGCCATGATTCGCGTCGCTATCGCCGGCTGCCATCGCCAGGTCCTGCGCAAGCCGACGAGCCATAATTTCGCCGCCGCCTTCTGCGCCAATCCCGACGCGGAAGTCGTCGGTGTCTTCGATTACGGCGAACGGGAACGCACAGAATTTGTCGAGTGCTGGCGGGATGTGTGGGGAGAGGTGCCGGTCTTTGACGATTACGAGCAGCTTCTCAAGGAGGTCGGTCCCGACATCGTCTGCATCGCCACCCGACAGACGATGCACGCCGACCAGATCGAAAGGGCGGTGGCCGCTGGCGTCCGCGGGATTCTGAGTGACAAACCGCTGGCCACGACCCTCGCTGAAATGGATCGCATCGTCGCGGCCTGTGCGGAGACCCCCTTTGCCTTCGCCCTGGACCGACGCTGGGACTCCGCCTATCGGGCGCTAAGCTCGGCCATCGCTGGCGGCCTGATCGGCGAGGCGACCAGTTTGGTGGCATACGGCATCCCGAATACAATCAATCACGGCTGTCACTGGTACGACGCCGTGCTCGCGCTGCTGGGAGATCCGGAGCCCGCATGGGTCAGCGGCTTTGTCGACTCCGGCGACTCCGCAGATGAGCGTCGCCGGATGGATCCGCCCTGCCGTGCGCAGATTGGGATGGACAACGGCGCTGTCGCCTATGTAACCTGCGACGGACCCAAAAGCCCCGCCTTTGAGATTGCGGGCGATGGCGGACGGATTTCCGTATTCGCCGACGCGGGTACAGCCCGCATCTGGAGGGATGACTCTGAAGAGTTATTTCCCTTGCCGCCGAAGGCGGAAGGTTGGCCGGCCGGCATGAATATGGTGAACGACTTGGTCCGCGCCGTCAAAGAGGGTGGCCGCACTGCGTGCGACATCTCCGAGGCCCGACGCGCAACTGAAATCGGATTCGCCATCTGCTCTTCCTCGGAGCGGGAAGGCGTCCGGGTTGCGCTGCCCGCAGCGGATCGCGCTCTCTGCGTCGAGTCGTATCCGTGGGGGAACGAAGCTCCGAATGCGCTCTAGCCCAATCCATGCGACAAGCTGGGTGCATCACCCCCGCGATGGCTCGGCGTTTTCCCGCCGATGGCGCTGATGCACTTCCGCCATCTTGAAGTCGTTGTCTATGACCTGCTGCAAATGCACCATGCGCTCTGGCCCCGCAGTGCGCAACATGGCCTCGCCGTGGATGCGGTCAATCCAGAACCGCCCCTCATTGGCCAACGCGTTCTGGAAGTCCTCTAGGCGCTCGTCGGGTACGTGTTCGTAGAAATTCATGGTGTACATGCGCCGCCGCTGCGAGCCGCCGAAAGCGGCGTGCTTGGTATTGTGCCAAAATACGACAATGTCGCCCGGCTGGGTCTCCACCACTTGGCACGGCACTTGGTTGGGTGCCACCCCCCAAGCCGCGTCGCTGTCGGGCAGAGCCTCTTGCAGGCCGTCGGCATAGGCATCGCCGCAGTGATGACTGCCCGGAATAATGCGCACCGCACCCGTGTCTTGGGTCAGCGGATCTAGGTAAAAAGCGATCTTAATGCTGGGGATGCGGTCGCCGTTGTACCCATCCGAATGCCAACGCGTATCGCCGACGTAGAAATTGCCGTCGCCGCTAGTGTAGTTGAAATCATCGCCCAAAATGCTGGCGGCAATGTCGTGGATGCGCGGGTCGTCAAGCAAGCTGCTCAAGTATTCGCTCTGGTCTGGGAAGGGCACAATGCACGAAGGCCGGGCGCGCTCGTGCA
>JAPOYQ010000629.1 GCA_026706505.1 Gemmatimonadota bacterium | reverse complement strand
CTCTATCCCCCTTATTTCTCGCCCTGATCGACGCCGTTTCCGGCGACTTGTTCTGGACGCCCCGATTTATTCAGTTCCTCTTGGGAGCGGCCTCTTGTGCTTTGGTGTTTGGCATCGGTCGGCAGGTGTTTGGCACCCGAGTCGGTCTCTTGGCTGGGGCTATGGCCTGTCTATACGGACCCTCTATCTATTTTGAGGGAGAGTTGCTACCTACCGCGCTGGCCGTTTTTCTCAATCTCTTGTTGCTCTTGGTCCTGCTCCAGCCCGACCAGGGCCGGAGACAGGCTCTAGTCTCGGGCCTCGTCCAAGGCTTGGCCATAGTCGCCGTGCCCAATGCGGCCCTGTTGGCTCCTTGCGCCTGTCTGTGGTACTGGAAAAGCACCGAGCGAGCCGTGCGGAGCAAGCTGGTCTGGTGCCTGCTGTTTGCGGCGACAGCTAGTGCAGTGGTCGGCGTGGTGACGGCGAGAAATTGGGTGGTCAGTGGCGAGTTCATCCCCTTGTCTTGGAACGGCGGAGTAAATTTCTACTTGGGCAACCATCCCGATTACGACCGTCTGGTGGGGATTCGCCCAGGGCCGGAATGGGAGGGCTTAATGGAGCAGCCGATGGCAGCGGGCTATGTGGGGTACGCCGAGCGGTCGGCCTATTTCTACCGACAAGCCGGCGACTGGATCGCCAGTGCGCCTGGGGATTTTGTGCGGTTGTTGGGGTACAAGGCGTTTTTGTTGGCGCGGGGCGAGGAGATCAAGCGCAACCAAGACGTGTACTTCGCCCGCACCTATTCCTGGCTGATGAGCGCCTTGCTGTGGAAAATCCACCACTTTGCCTTTCCTTTTGGGCTGCTGGGGCCCTTGGCTGCTGTGGGTATGGTCTTGGCCTGGCGGCACCGACTCCAGGCGAATTTGCTACTGCTCTGCACCGGCGCGTACAGCGCCTCGCTCCTGCTCTTTTTTATTACCGGCCGCTATCGCTTGCCCTTGGTGCCGCTGCTGCTGCTCTTTGCTGGATACGCCCTGATCTGGCTGGTGCAACAGGGGCAGGCCCGACAGTGGCGTCTTTTGGGGGTCGGTGTGGCTTTGGTCGTCTTGCTGGGGATCGCCGCCAACGCTGGTCTGCGGCCGGCCGATCCTTTGGCCGACGCGGAAATACACTTTGATTTGGGACGCGGCCAAGCCCAACAGGGACAGTATGCGGCTGCGGTGCACTCCTTTGGGACAGCCGTGCAACTCGATCCAAATTACCTGCGAGCCCGCCACAATCTGGGCGCGGCGCTAGCGGCGCTGAAGCGCTACGACGAAGCCGAGGCAGTTTATCGGCAGGCCTTGGCACAAGCGCCCGAAGATCGGGGACTGCACCTCAACTTGGCGGCTCTGTACCGGGCTACGGGACGATACGGGCAAGCGGTGGAGCATTACCGCCGAGTTTTGGCAACAAAGGCCGACGCAGCGGTTTTTCTATTTCTGGGACGAGTCTATAAGAGAATGGGGGCAACAGAGCAGGCCCGGGAAGCCTTTGTGGCGGCGCTAAGTGGCGACGAAGTGCGGGCGCAGGCGGCCAATGAGTTGGGCTTGATCGAGGTTCGACAAGGGGCGTTGGAGCGGGCGGTCGATTATTTTGCCATGGCGCTAAAAGCCGCGCCCGGCAATCACTTGATCGCCTTTAATCTGGGGGCAGCGTATAACGACTTGGGCCAATTCGACAAGGCGGCTGAGTTCTACCGCCTGACCCTGAGCTTGGCTCCGGAATATGCCAAAGCCCGGCGCGCGTTGGCGCGATTGCAGCGGCGATAGCCCTGAGAGACCGTTTGGAATCATCATACCTAGCTAAGACGACCGAACCGACACAAAATACAGCAACGCATTATGCAAGTACTGCGGTAATTTGGCGACACGGAATGGGATGCGAGACTAGTAAGCGACGGCAAAGACACCGCGTTGGGTGTATTGCTCCTCGGAATCGAGGGTCAATTCGTAGATATAAGTGCCGGGCTGAACCAACGCGTCTTGCCCGTCGCGGCCGTTCCACTGCTGGGAGAAGACCCCGCTGCGCGCCTTGAATACCGGCAGGTGCGCCACCAGCCGACCCGCCAAGTCGTAGATGCGCACCTGCACCGGCCGGTCGGCGGTGACCTCGCGCAGCTTGTAGGTGAGGGTCAAAACCTCGTTGATCCCATCGCCATTGGGGGTGAACACTTGGGGTACCTGCACATCCACCAACAGATCGCCCCCTACCGGCGTGTTGACCGCCAGCAAGTCGCCGGCAAAGCGGAACGTAGCATTGCCTGGGTCAATCCGCTGGCGGATCTGATCCGGATCGGTGCTGTTGAACACCCACCCACTGAACTCGGTGCCAAAGCGCAGCACCGGCACCTCAAAGTCGACCTCGACCTGCTTGAAGTTGTCGGCGCTGCCCGTCAGCGGCGGGAAGGATACAATCAGGCGATCGTCGAGCAGGTGCGGGACGAACGCATCCAGATCGACCGGCTGGCCATCGATGCGCACGGTGCGCACGGCGTGGGCTTGGACGTGGGTGAGGATTTCCAACCGGTCAAAGCCGGCGTTGTCGTCGTTGAGGGTAGGCAAGACCACATAGGTAAAGGGCGTGGGTTCAAAGGAGTTGACCTCAATCGGCCAGATCTCGCCGACGAGCGCCTGTGCCGACAGGGTTTCGCTCAACTGCAGCGTGAGTTGGTCCAGGCGCGGGGCCACGTGGAAGTCGGCAAAGAGCTTGATGGCGAGTTGGATGTATCGGCTGGGGCCAGGCGACGACAGCAGCATGCCGTCCTGCCAGGCGTTAGCCGGCTGGTTGGGGTTGCGCAGGCCGGCGGCAAACTCGTAGGGCGACGACCAGAAGCTCCAGTTGTCGGCATCGTAGATGGGCAGCAATTGAACGGCGATATCGATTGCGTCGTATTGGGCGCGGGTGATGGATACGAGTTCGTCATTGATATTGGGGGCAAAGTAAAGCAGCGGATCGGGAGTGTGGCCGGTGCGGGTGCGAATCTCGATGCGGGTACCGTCGGGCATGTCGCCCTCCCAGCGTATTTTGCCCCAGGTGACGGCTTGGCCGAAGTCGAGGATAGGGGTGAGGTAGGTCGTCTCGTGGACGTAGCCGTCGCCGTAGATTTCAAATTCGGCGATTTCATAGTCGCGCAGGGGGAAGGCGCGCAGGGTAAGCCAGCGGACCGAGCGGATGGGAAAGCGCATATCGACGACGGGGTCGAGATTTTCGCGGGTGGTCTTCAGTACCGTCAGTCTGGGGTCGCCATTGCGCACCCAGGTCAAGTCCCCCAGGACTGTGCGCCGCTTGCTGGTGGCCACAACGTTGGTATTGCGATCTCCGCCTCTGCCGTAGTCGTTGGCATTGCATGAGTCATTGGCAAAGACAATCGAATTATCGCCGATGCGGATCTCATACCAGGCTAAGAAATTTTCGAGGAAGCTGTCTTCGCCAAAGGTTTCGACGGCGGGGGTGGGAGCGCGCATGGTCTCGATTAATGGGCGGTCTTGCCGTTGACTCAGGCGGGGATAGAAGCGGATGCGGTTGATGGGGACACCAGTTCCAAAATCGAATATCACGGAATTGCTCCAGCCATAGCCCACGCCTGGCGGCGAGCCGACCCGCTGGACAAACGTGCGGAAGGCGGCCGTGGTCGGATCGCCGTCCAGCATTAGCTTGATCGAAGGTTGCATGTTGCCCCAGGACCAGCAACTATTGTTGTTGAGGACTCTGGAGCCGGGGATATAGGGCAAGGGGATGGTGGCTCTGCCGGCGTCCACATCGGCTCGGGCGATATTGACACTGGGATCAATGAACCGGGGCTGGATTGAGGTGCCGGAAAAGTCGATCAGCGTATCAGCCCCCGCCCCAAAGGGCGCAATCTCCACCGTTACTTGGCGCTCGACTTGGCCGTCGGCAGCAAAGATATGGTAGGCGCTTTCCCCGGTCAGGATGGCCTGCCAGGGATTGCCATCAATCCCACCTAAGCGGTATTCCGTCCCTCCCAACACGGGTACAGCACCGAGCAAGACGCCGCAAAAACAGAGCAACATGATGCCTGCCATGACTTCCTCCTTGCTGCTTCACCAGTACAAGTGTGCAACTCAAAGGTTTCAAGGATTAAGTATACACCCGAACTGAGCGGTTTAGAAACAAAAATTCTTCCCTGTTTTAGATTTCAATAGGCAACGGCAAAGACGCCCTGTTGGGTGTGCTGCTCCTCGGAATCGAGGGTCAATTCGTAGACATAGGTGCCGGGCTGAACCAACGCGTCCTGCTCGTCGCGGCCATCCCACTCTTGGATAAAGGCCCCACTGCGCGCCTTGAACACGGGCAGGTGCGCCACCAGCCGACCCGCCAAGTCGTAGATGCGTACCTGTACCGCCCTCTCGACTGTGACCTCGCGCAGCTTGTAGGTGATGGTCAAAACCTCGTTGATCCCATCGCCGTTGGGCGTAAATACCTCGGGTACCTGCACATCCACCAGCAGATCACCCCCTACCGGCGTGTTGACCGCCAGCAAGTCGCCGGCAAAGCGGTACGTGGCGTTGCCCGGGTCAATCCGCTGGCGGATCTGATCCGGATCGGTGCTGTTGAACACCCACCCGCTGAACTCGGTGCCAAAGCGCAGCACCGGCACGTCAAAATCGACCTCGACCTGTTTGAAGTTGTCGGCGCTGCCCGTCAGCGGCGGGAAGGACACAATCAGACGGTCATCAAGCAGGTGGGGGACGAACGCATCCAGATCGACCGGCTGGCCATCGATGCGCACGGCGCGCACGGCGTGGGCTTGGACGTGGGTGAGGATTTCCAACCGGTCAAAGCCGGCGTTGTCGTCGTTGAGGGTAGGCAAGACCACATAGGTAAAGGGCGTGGGTTCAAAGGAGTTGACCTCAATCGGCCAGATCTCGCCGACGAGCGCCTGCGCCGACAGGGTTTCACTCAACTGCAGAGTCAGTTGGTCGAGGCGAGGGGCCGCATTGAGATTGGCGAACAGCTTGATGGCGATTTGGATGTATCGGCTGGGACCGGGCGACAAAAGCAGGCTCCCGTCCTGCCAAGCGCTGGCGGGCTGGTTGGGGTTGCGCAGGCCGGCGGCAAACTCGTAGGGCGACGACCAGAAG
>JAPOYQ010000243.1 GCA_026706505.1 Gemmatimonadota bacterium | reverse complement strand
GCGGTCAAAGGCGACCAGCATCTCCTCGCCGAACATGGCGAGGCGCTTGCCGAGCGTCGTGGGTTGTGCGGCTGCGTAGTGGGTCCTGCCAGCGACCGCGAGTTCCTTCCATTGCAGCGCCCGTTGGCCTAAGCGCAGAAGAAGGGCTACGTACTTGACCTGCATTTGCTGCAAGGAGCGGAGAATCTGATACTGCTCGACATTATCGGTCAGATCGCGACTGGTCATCCCCTTGTGAATGTGCTCGCAGCCGGCCAGACTACAGAATTCTTCGATGCGCGCCTTGACGTCATGCCGCAAAACGGCTTCGCGGCGCGCGATGGCTTCGAGGTCAACTTGATCCTTGACGTGCTCATAGGCATTTATGGCTGCGGCGGGCACGTCGAGCTTTAGGTCGCGCTGTGCTTTGAGGATGGCAATCCACAACTCACGCTCGAGGACGATGCGACCGCGTTCAGACCACAGATCTTGAATCGCCTGACTGGCGTAGCGCTGGGCGAGGACATTGGCGATGGCTGTAGACATGACTTGATTTATCATAAGCATTGGGCATCATAAACGCCAATGTGCGTCAAATCAGCCCTAGCCATCGCCAATAGAGCAAGTTGAGCGGACAGAGCAGGGCCAAGGATGCTGTGGAAATAAGGCCCTGGGCGAGAACGAGCTGTTGCATGGAGAGCTGCCGAAAACCATAGGCTACCATGAAAGGCGCTGACTGGTAGGGTAAGAAGGCCAAAGTCGTTGCCATCGCCACGCTGAATGCTGCCGGCAGCGGTGCGACTCCGTGTTGGGCACCTAGCTCCATCAGGGGGATGGTCGCCACACCGGCTACAGCGGCGATATCCATCAGGAAATCGAGGGGCAGGGCGACCAAACAAAGCGATAAGTGCTTGCCCAGCCAGCCGTATTCCTCTAACGACAGATATTTGCTGCAAGCCGCGATGAATAGGTGGTTAAATCCGGCCGCGTCCAAGGCGTGGCCCAACGTGAGCAGAGCGACAATGTAGGATAGAAGCGCGAAGCGGACCTTGACTAAGTCGCCAAAACGGAGCAGTCCCCAGCGTGGCCAGAGGAACAATACTACTAGGCCCAAGCCAACATAGACGGGTTGAATGTGGTGAAGGAGATCCGTCGCCCACAGGCTCACTCCCGCAAGGAGAATATACAGGGCACGTCGCTGAACGCGGGTCAGCGGTGCGCTGCTCGGGGAAGGGACTCGCTGGATGACATGGCCATCGAGATGGCGGCCAAAAAGCAGCCAGATTACGCCGAGCGATACGAACGTCCGCAAAAGGCCGATGACTGGAAACATCCAATACAACCAAGTGGCCCAAAATATGGGTGTGCCTTGGGTTTTTTCGTATTGGCCGGCCAAGACCAAGTTGGGGACAGAGCCGGTCAAAAGCCCACAACCGCCAAAATACGTGCTGCAAAGCAAGGAGAGCAGGACAGCGGCCTTGAGATGCGGCGATGGGCGAATGTGTAAGCGCTCGACGAGGGCGATACCAATTGGCATCAAGAACAGGACTCGGATTACTCCGGACGGGATTAGGAAAGCCGTCACTAACCCGATCAGGTGCAATTGGCAGAGCAGGAGGAAGGGGCGCTGCGACAGACGGGACTGAAGCCAAGACGCCAGTGCGTCTCCGAGACCCGTATTGGCTACCCCCAAGCTCAGGGCCATGCCGGCGAGGACGAGCCAGACGGTCTTGGAGACGAAAGGGGCTAAGCTCTGCTCGAAACTCAGCAAGCCAACGGCCGGGATCAGGGCGAGCACCCCCACCGAACTCAGCGCGATGGGTATGGGTTCGGTAGTCCAAAAGAACAGGGCAAAAAGGGCGATGCCAAGGGCGTTTTGCACGGGGATAGGCAGCGCAGTCAGAGGGGCGGCAAAGCCCAAAAGGAGGGCCGAGGTACCCAATAGTAAGCCCACCCATTGTTTGGGCGCTAGCTCGGATATGATCAGAGAGAGTCGGCGAGGCAAGGGACCTTGTGGGGCTTGAGGTGGAGGACAAAATAAAAAAGGCTTGGATTTTGGAAAGAGTGGCCCGAGCCTATTATCTTGCATAGAAGGTACATGCAATGGCTCAATTGAAATCTATCCGCCTGCGCTTAGACAAGCCTTTGACCGGGCCGTACGACCGACTTTTGCGTCGTCCCGGCCCCGAGGGCGCCGCACTGGCAGCGGGCGAGACAATGGCGATCATTCGTGGCACACGGCTGCTAAAGGCCATGCCCTTATGGGAAAGCGAGGCCGCGTGTTATTACGCCACAGGCAAGGCAGACACTGGGTGGTCGCCGGAAGATTTTAGGGACGCAGAGCAAGCCGAGCGCTGGGCAGAGCATGGACTGGTGAATTCGCTGGCTGTGCCCGTAGGTTACTTCAAGCTGCCCAATGCCGCTTGGGTCTGCGCGCTGGCAGCCGAACTGACGCCGTGGACGGCAAAAGCCGTCGAAACATGGCGGGCGGGGATTGAGCGGGACATTTGGCTGACGGTGTTGAGGGTGTATCGCTGTGCACCCGTTCAACCGAAATTTTTGCGTCAAACGGGTCTGCACCTGCGCGTTAGGCCCTTTGAAGTCGAGCAATTACAGCCGGTTGTTTTAGAAAGCGAGCTCGAGCGGCGGATGGAACAGATACAAGAGGCTGTAGAACGGCATGCTCGCGGTGGCGGCATCCGTGCGGGCGCAAGCTACGACGTCCAGGCCTTCACTGCGGAGACTGGCTACAGTGCCGATCAGCTAAAGGGCTGGATTGACCAATTGCAGCGCAAGCAGCAGCTCATCCTATACGGCCCGCCCGGCACCGGCAAGACGTACTTGGCCGAGCGCTTGGCGCGTTATCTGGTGGATGGCGGCGGTTTTAGCGAACTCGTGCAGTTCCACGCCTCGTACGCGTATGAGGATTTCGTCCAGGGGATCCGGCCACGGGTGGTAGAGGGCGCACTGCACTACGAATTAGCCGTCGGACATTTTCTCCGGTTTTGCGACAAGGCGCGCCAAGCCGGAGAAAAGCCCTGTGTGCTAATCATCGATGAAATAAACCGCGCAAACCTCGCGCGCGTTTTCGGCGAGCTAATGTACCTGCTAGAATACCGCGACCGCCCGATCGCGCTAGCCAGTGGCGGTCCCAAGTTCTCGATTCCAGCCAACGTCTATCTCATCGGCACGATGAACACGGCCGACCGGTCGATCGCCTTGGTTGACCAAGCCATGCGACGGCGATTTAGCTTTATCCGCCTGCGGCCTAACTACCAGTTGTTGGCAACTTATCTCGGGAACAGGGGCTTGCCCGCGGATAAATTGGTCGCGCTACTAAAAGAAGTGAATCAATCCATTGGGGATGAGGACTGCGAACTGGGCATTTCTTTCTTCATGGTCGCCGATATAGCAACGGCGCTGGCGCATATTTGGCAAGGAGAGGTCGAGCCATATCTGGAGGAAGTGTTTTTCGATCGTCCGGATCAGATGGCGCGCTTTCGCTGGTCCAAGGTCTCCGGGCGTTTGCAGGATTGAGCGTGCGACGCTACGAGCTGATCGAAGAGGAAGTGGCGGCGATACCGGCTGCCGAGCTTGCGGTCGAACAGGCCCTGAACCTGCACGCTCAATATCCAAAAGAGCTGGAGTTCTGTTTCCCCAGCCCGCTCAATGACCAGTGTTATCAGCTCAGGTCGCGGGGATATGTCGGCGTGGTGCCTTTGGGCGCGGATGCCACCATAGAAATCAATCCCAAAATACGCTGCTCGCTGCTCATGCCCATGCTGGAGTATGCCTATCAGTTGCCCAAGATCAGCGCGCACAAGGCTCCGGCCACGATGGGGGATATCTACGAGTTTTGGGCCGAGGTGCTAGCGCGCAAGGTTTTACAACGGGTGCAGCACGGGCTGTTTTGGGATTACCAAACCCGCGAAGGCCCCAGTCGGTGGGTGCGGGGGCGCATGTGCCCCGAGCGCAGCGGTCTGGGCGTCCATCCCTACTGTCGGTTTGCAGAGCACACGCCCGATATCGTCGACAATCGCATCTTGGCCAACGCGCTGTACGGCCTGAGGCGCTTTGCCTTTCGCCGCGATAGCATTCGGCAGATAGTTGGTAGAGCTTGGTGGGCGCTGAGCGAGCTAAATTACCGCCACATTCGTCCCGCAGATTGCCTCGGCGTCGCGTATCACCGGCTAAACGAGGACTACCGACCCATGCATGCCTTGTGTTATCCCTTGCTCCAACAGCGAAGTCCGGCTTGGGGGATAGGGGCCGAGGAAGGGCCGGCATACCTGTTGCACATGCCGACCTTATTCGAGCGGTTTTGCACGGCGTTCATCGACCACAAGCTCAACCACGAGGTCGAACTAAAAGCCCAGTACCACACGCGACTCAAGGGAACGGAGCGGTTTTCTTTTCGCTTGGACATGGCTCTATTTTCGGCGGCAACCGGGCAGCCGCTGGCGGTGATAGATGCAAAGTACAAGGCCGATGGCCCCTCGGAAAGCGATGTGCAGCAGGTGGTTGCCTATGCGGTTCAGCTAGGCACGCGGCGGGCCTTTTTGCTCTATCCCAGCAGCGATGTGGACGAGCAGTTCGAAGTCGGCCCAGTGGCAGTACAAGCGCTCGGGTACGATTTCGAAGCCGAAAATATAGAGAAAGCAGGCCAAGGCGTGATCCGTAAAATAGAAAATGTCATATAAAAATTAATATGTAAATATAACAAACAAAAAAATCTAAGACTCAACGAAAAATAAACTCAAATCAGCCCAGTAGGTAATCACGACCAAACAAGCCAACAAGATCAACAGAAAAGGCAAGGAAACTCGGTAGAGGCGGTGTACGGGCTGCTCAAAGCGAATGCTAGCAATGAAGAGATTGAGCCCAACCGGCGGCGTCGAGTAGCCGATTTCCAAGTTGGTCAAGAAAATGATTCCGAGGTGAATGGGATGCACATCGTATGCCTCGGCGATGGGCAGGATCAGGGGCACGACGATGAGGAGGGCGGAGAACATGTCGATCATACAACCAACCGCTAGCAGAAACACATTGAGGAGAATCAAAAACAGCAGGCGGCTGCTGATATGAGTCTCTATATAGGCGAGTAAGCGCGTTGGAATTTCCGCATCAATGAGGTAATTGGTATAGGCCATAGCCGCGGCCAAAACG
>JAPOYQ010000890.1 GCA_026706505.1 Gemmatimonadota bacterium | reverse complement strand
GCCACTCCTCGTACCGCTGATCGTGCCGTTGCTCACCATGATACCCATCACTCAAGACCCCAACGGCACCTTGGCGCGGGTTATGTCCTACATTCCGCTCTTTACCCCTTTTGTCATGATGAATCGGGCCGCTGGCTCACCGCTGCTGTGGGAGTATTTGGCGACCACAGTGCTGCTCCTTTTGTCCATCTACTTCGCAGTGCAGGGGGCAGGCAAGGTCTTCCGCATCGGCATTTTGATGACGGGCAAGCCGCCGCGCCTAGGAGAGGTTATGCGCTGGCTGACGGCCAAAGAAGACATCAGCCCGGCGGAGCGCGAAGCGGACCAGATCAGTTGAGTGGAATCAGGCGATTGGCAAGAACGCGGATGTTGTGCTCGATGGTGGGGGTGTCCGAGGCATCGCCGGCTTGGCGAAGGTACTCGCTGAAGGCCTCAATGGCCTTGAGGTACTCGCCGGTGTGGTGATAGAGGAAGCCGAGGTCGCGGTAGTTTTCGGCTTCGTCTGGCTGTAGATACGCGATTTTCTCGGCCCAGTGGATGGCGGTGGAAAACTCGCGGGCTTGGAAGTGGAGGCGTTTGAGGTTGCGGAGCATGCGCGCCAATATGTGCAGCGACGAGGCCGGCTCGATGAACTCAGGGGCCAATTCGAGCCGGCCTCCCTCAACGACGCCTAGCGGCTCGCCCATGGACTTGCCATCGACAAAAGCGCCGTCGGCAAAGGGATCGACGAAGAGCGGCTCGTCGCCTTGGGTGCTGCGCACGAGGAAGTGATGCGGAAAATTGACTCCTGCGAGGGGAAAGGACAGCCGCTTGCCCAGTTCTAGATAGACGACCGCCAGGGTGATGGGAATGCCGAGGCGGCGGTCGAGGACCTCGTTGAGATAGCTGTTGCGGGGATCGTCGTAGTGGGCTTGGTTGCCGCGGAAGCCGAGGTCATCGAACACGTATTGGCTCAGGTTAGCTAGAGAGGCGGATAGGGAATCGGCTGCGGCATAGCGGGTGCGAAAGTCCTCGCTGAGCGCGTCGAGTTGCCGCAGGTAGTGCTCGATATTGAGGTCGGGATACGCTTGCAGGGCGATGAGCAAGGCGCCGCGGGCGAGGTCGATATCGCCGGAAGAGTCACGTGCCTTTTGGACGAGCGCGAAGAAAGGGTCGGAAGGCCGTGGACGCATAAAAGCTACGGCCCCGGTTAGACGCTGCGGTTGTGGATCCAACTAAACCGCAGCGGTGCGGTGCCGTTTAGCCGCCGCTCGTTGCGCTCGGCTAGTCTGGCGTAGCGCGGCCCGAGCGAGCATAAGTAGTCTTGGGCGGCGGCCGCTTCTCCGGTGAGGCCGCAAAGCGAATCCAACTCCCACTGGCGGACCAGATGCTGGATGATTTCAGCGTAGTGCTTGGCCGTGTACACTCCGAGCCGCTGGGCTATAATCGAGAAGTGCTCAAAAAGGTCGGGATCCTGCCCATCAGTCATTAGATGAGCGGGCATGACGACTTGGCGTTTCATCAGATCGCGGAAGGCCAATATTGCGCCGTTGGGGTCTAGCTCGAAAATCTTCTTGATAAAGTTCGTGTACGCTTTTTCGTGGCGGGCTTCGTCTCCGGCCACGACGCCGCAGATGGTCTTTAGGTGCGAATCGCCGGCCTTTTGCGCCAAGCGGGCTACGTTGCTGTGGGAGATGCGGGTCGCCCGCTCTTGGAAAGACGTATAGACAAAACCTTTGTAGGGGTCTTGGGCGGCTTGCGGGTTGAAGCCGTTGCGCAGCAGGTATTGGATCGTCGTCTCGATGGCGCGCATATCGACGCGGCCGGTGAGGAAAAGGTATTTGTTGAGCAGGTCGCCGTGGCGATTTTCCTCAGCTGTCCAACCGCGCGACCACTGAGCCCACGGGCTGGGATCCGTGCCGGTGGTGTCTGACACGCCTTCAAAGCTGTTGAGCAAGGTCTGATAGGTGGGCAGGGCTTCCTCGGTGATCATGTCGCCGACGAGGACGACGAGGACATCGTCAGGGAGCGCTTGAGCGCGGGTGCGGAATTCGCGGATGGAGTCTTCCCAGTTTTCCTCGCCCACATTGGGGAGAAAATCGTCGGGCTGCCAACTATCCTCTACGGATTTGAGCAACTTGAGCTGGTCCCTGACAAAATCCTCCATGCTCGCGATGACTTCTCTCTTGTGCGGATTCAACTGAGTTTCTCCATCACTGAGTGATAAAAAAATATCCTAACCGGGTACTCGGGCGGCATGGTTTTGTAGACATAAATACTGAATATAAGACAAAATGTACAAGTTGAGCTATCGATTCAAGCAGTTTTTACTCGGTAGGCCTTTGTTAAAGCAACAAGCGAGTATGTTACAAAACAAATGTTTTATATATAAAACAAATGTAATGTAATATAAACAAATTCTTTTAGCCCGTCAACGCGCGCCGCAATGTGCGAGCGGCTGGCGACAGTCGCCAAAAGTGGCGAACGCCGCCATAAACGCGGGCGATGCTCACGCGCTTCTTAATCTTATCTGGTTGTTTACAAATAAGTTATGATCTGGGCAAAACGGCGGTACGCCCTTTGCTAATAAACGGGGTAAATCCCTTACCCCAACAAGGAGGATACCTTGGTGAACAGAGGATTTAGCAGGGAGCAGATCGAGCGCGTCGCGCGGATGTACAAATGCAATCAGGACGCCAGCCGGGCGCTGGGGATCACGATTCGCAGCTTTAGCCGGCTCTGCCGCAAATACGAGATTGAATCGCCTTTTGCGCGGCGACAGCGGCAGCGCGGTCAGGCGACCCAAAGCACTAACTTTGAATAGGAGGCATATCATGGGAGCAATAGAGCGGCTCGCCGCCATCTGGAAGGCCAACCTCAACGAGGTGCTGGACCGGATCGAGAATCCAGCGAAGATGGTGGATCAGATCGTCCGCGACGCAGAGCGCGCCGTTGACCAAGCCGTAGATTCTTTGGTCAAGGCGCGGGCCACCAAGCGGCGTCTAGAGCGCGACCTCCAGCGCAACGACGAGCAGATGCAGATGTGGCAAGCGAAGGCCACAGCCGCAGTGGAGGCCGGAAACGACGAGGGCGCACGGCTCGCCTTGATACAGAAGACGGAGTTGGATCAGGCGCATGTGCGTCTGGAACCAGCCCTCGCAGAAAGCTGTGATACCGTGGCTGAGCTAGAGGAGCAGGTCGAAATTCTGCGCCAAAAGCTGCGCTATATCCGCTCGCGGCGGGGCAAGCTAATCGCCCGCTGTTGCGCTGAGCGCGAGCGCGGTGTAGCATTCGGCGAAGATACGTCTGCGCACCGCTTTGACGCGATCGCGCAGCGGGTGCAGCAGAGCGAGCGCGAGTTGGCGCGCTTTGAGGAGCAGGTCGATCAGGCCGTCGCCGAGGCCGAAGTGCTGCGCGAATTAGCCGCCAAGCGCCGCGCCGAGCGCGACCACAAAGTCGCGGAGGAACTGGCCGCGCTGAAAGCGGAAAAGACATCGTAAAGGAGGTCGGTCATGTTGGCCAGAATACTAGGTGTGGTATTGATAATTGGGGGCGTTGCTTGGGGGATCGAACTGATTTGGCCCTTGTTCGGCAGCCTCTTTGGTTTGCTCGGCGCAGTTGCGGTCGTCCTCTTGGCTGCCGCAGCGCTCTACATAGGTCTGCGCTTGTTGCGCGGCGAAAGCATCTTGGGCCGGGTCATCGGGGCCTTGGTCCTGCTCGCTGGAATCTGGCTGGCATTTTGGGCGGCGTTTAGCTTGGTGTCTGGCGTTTTTGGTGCCGCGTTTTTGCTGTTGCAAGTCGCCTTGGTGCTGGCGCTGC
The DNA here is from genome assembly GCA_026706505.1 of Gemmatimonadota bacterium. The sequence continues at coordinate 1,392 of JAPOYQ010000890.1, read as the reverse complement.
TCTACGTGGGTTGGCGGTGGCTGGACAACGGCGAGTTTAGCCTGCGGAGATGGTGAGTTTGAGGGGAAAAAAAACGCGTTGCAAGGGATTAAATTGCTTGACAACTGCACTTGTGTTCAGTATGTTTTAATTACTGAACACAAGTGCAGTAAAGCGATTTCCCAAGTCCTCTCTGGCGCACCCCCGAGCGCCAGTACTCCCTTAGGAGGTTTTCATGCACAGGCAGCACGCATTCCCCATGTCCCCATCAGTATCCCGCTTGGGCGGCGAGCTCAGCGCGGTCATCAATCGGGTGCGGAGCGCTTTCGGCCCCATTCCCATGCACGGCTCGGCCGCCCGTCCCCAAGTCCAGCGGGCCGAGCAAGTCGTCGACCAAACTGCCCGTCAGCTCCTGCGCGGCGAAGCGGATCTGAGCGCGTGGTATCGGGTGCTACGTCAATACGAAGATGCTTGGATGCTAGAGCTGGAAAGGGTGCGCGGTGCTCGGACCGAGCGCTGTGCGGCTTAGTCGAGGCGTACCTCGTCCACCTTACCGACGATAGCTGCGTCCACAGGCAGGGGAGGGGTGAAGGCGTTGCAGGCTTCGCGCGCGACCTCGACGATCACCGCGTCTCCCTCGCGCAGGGCTGCCCACGTCGCGCAGACCTCGGCCTCGCCCATAGGCTCTAAGTGTTCGTCGATGTCTTGAGTCAGGTGCAATATCTGGCCGCGGAACGGCTCAATGCACTGCGAGAGCACTACGGTGCCCACTACCTTGGCTAACTTCACTCGGCGACCTCTTCGTCGATAATTCCCACGATCACGCTCCTGCACGGCGGCCGCTCGGCTCCAGTTACCTCGGTCCCGGCAGCTCCTGACTGCACGACTAGCACTTTGCTGCCGACCCCCGCTTGGACTCCATCCACCGCCACTTGCAAAGCGCCGTCCTCCTCGTCTTCAGGGCGCACTACCATGATCTTCTGCCCGGCGAGCAAGGGATGTTTGCTGCTGGCGACTACGTGGCCAATGACGCGGCAGACCCTCATGCGACCTGCTTTTCTAGGGGGAGTCCAAACGCCTGTAGCGAATCTACGATGCCGATGATCAGCGCATCTACTGGCATCTGATCCATGCCCGGTGCCTGCCGCGCCGAGCTACCCTGTACGACGACGACGAGTTCGCCCTCGCCCGCTTGCACGCCGTCAATGCAGACGAGGTGCTTTTGCGTGCGCTGTAAGCCCTCGGGCGTGGCGGCAAGGATCTCGACTATTAGGAGTTTCTCGCCCTCAAGGGCATCTACCTTGGCGCTGGCGACTACGTGCCCTTTGACGAGGCCGAGTATCACAGATCTTCCTCAAAGAGCTGCAAGCTGGCGTCGTCGATTTCTTGCGCGTCGTACCCGTACAAGCCGGC
>JAPOYQ010000136.1 GCA_026706505.1 Gemmatimonadota bacterium | reverse complement strand
CCGGGGCCAGTGGCGCACTCTACGCGGGCCGCCTGCTGCGCGCCCTGCTGATCGGTGGGCACCAAGTGCATCTGGTTCTGTCCAAATACGGGCGCTACCTGCTCGTCGAAGAGTTGGGTTTCCGCCCTGACAAGGAGAGCTTGCGCGCGTTTATAACGCGGTGCTACGGGGAGGAGACACAAGCTGGCGAATTGCGCGAGTACAATGCCAGCGACCTAGCGGCTCCCATCGCCAGTGGTTCGGTATCCATTGACGGTATGGTGGTGGTGCCTTGTTCGGTTAAGACGCTGTCGGGCATCGCTCGCGGGGCGTCTGCGAGCCTGATTGAGCGAGCGGCCGATGTCAGCCTCAAGGAGCGGCGACCGCTAGTGCTGGTGGTGCGCGAGACCCCGCTCAACCTGATTCAACTGCGCAATATGACGGCAGCGGCCGAAGCCGGGGCCATCATTTTACCGGCCATGCCGGCCTTCTACCAAAAGCCGCAGACCTTTGACGATTTGGGCGATTTTATCGCTGGCCGCATCTGCAACATGCTGCGAATTGAACACCAGCTCTTCCCGCCCTGGCAGGGGCCGGAAGGGAAAAAGTAATCCTACATCAGCGACGTTAGCTGGGCGCGGAACAACGCGCGCGGCAGCATGCCTTCGATCCGACGGCCTTCCTCTTTGGCGATGGCGCGACAGACGGTCCACGGTCCAAAGCGGCAGAAAATTTCGCCTTTGAGGCCCGTGGGCGGGTCGCAGTAGAGTGGACGTCCCTCGAACAGATCCTGTAGTTGGGGCCAGTTCAACTCGACGCTGGGCCCCTGCATGAGATGCCCCCACAGAGCGACGGTTTGCTGGGACAGGTAGTGATATCCCTTGTGGAGGCGGGCCACCTTCATGCCGCCGCGGACGAAGTAGGGCAAATGCTCTTGGATGGCTGGGCCGAGCGCCGGCTGTCGGCACAGGTGGCGCTTGCTGAGGGTGAATATCTGGTCCGAGGGGCAGGGCAGGGTGCCACTCCACCGATCTTTGATGGCGCGCCGGGCCTCGGCGGCGGTAGGCTCGGTCGTTGCAGTGTCCCAGAGAGGGGCGTCGCCGAGGCTTGGTGTCGGAGAGCGTTTGGAGAGGCGAGCGACAAAAGCGCCTTCGGTGTCGTGATGGTGGGGCCAGACGCGGACGCAGCGGGCGAACTCGGCTGGGAATTGGGCGGCCAGCGCATCCGGCAGCGGCGGTCCTTCGAACTCCGCGATGGGGAGGATCGCGACGTCTTCCTTATAGCGGCGCAACAGCCCGAGGAGCACTTCTTCGTTTTCCTCCAGCGAGAGCGAGCACGTCGAGTACACCAAGGTGCCGCCGGGGCGCAGCATCTGGTAGGCAGCGCGCAAGAGGCCCTTCTGTTGCTGCGCGAGGTGCTGGGCGTCTTGCGGTGACCAATAGGTGAGCATGTTCTGGTCTTTGCGCACGATGCCGTCGCCTGAGCACGGTGCATCGACGAGGATGCGGTCGAAAAAGTTGGGGAAATAGCGCGTCAGCATGGTCCCTGGGGCTTGGGTCAAGACGTGATTGGCCACCCCACAGCGCTCCAAATTGCCTACGAGAGCGGGCATGCGCTTGCGCTGGGGTTCATTGGCCACCAGCAGACCGCTGTTTTGCATGCGCGCGGCAATCTGGGTGGCCTTGCCGCCCGGGGCGGCGCACAGGTCGAGGACGCGCTCGCCGGGCTGAGGGGCCAGTACTTCGACGGCCAGCATGGGGGCCTTGGCTTGGACGTAATACGCGCCCATAGCGTGTTCAATGGTTTGGCCGAGGCTTGTGTCGCTTTCCAGTGTGAAGCCCTCGCTGCACCAAGGCACGTTTTGGCCGCGTTGGTGCAGCGAGGGCCGGACGTGTTGCGCTTGGGCTTGGAGTGCGTTCAAGCGCAGCGAAGCTGGGGGAGGCGTATGCGAGCACTGATAAAAGGCCGCGCGCTCTTGGTCGTTGGGCAGCAGGCGGCCGATGTACTGGAGCAGGGCCTGTAATTTATCCGGGTCGTACGCTTTGCGCACAGGTGGGGTCCCCGTTTGTTCTTCTCTCATAAAGTCCAAATCCGCGCCCTAAGACACTACTTTATTGCCCTTCTTTGTTCTTCTTATTCCCTCTGAAGGTCTAACACGTAAATCTCGTCATTGCCATCGCGGTTGGATTCAAAGGCGATCTGGGTGCCATCAGGAGACCAAGAAGGGGACCTGTCACTGCCATTGTAGCTAGTAAGCCGACGCGGGTTACTGCCGTCGGCATCCATCACGTAAATATCTTCATCCCCATCGCGGGTGGATTGGAAGGCGATCTGGGTGCCGTCAGGAGACCAAGAAGGGAACGCGTCAGTGGAGAAGAGCCTAGTTAATAGGCGTGCGTTCTTGCCGTCGGCATCCATCACGTAAATCTCGTCATTGCCATCGCGGCTGGCATGGAAGGCGATCTGGGTGCCGTCAGGAGACCAAGAAGGGGACCTGCCGTTGTAGCTAGTAAGCTGACGCGGGTTACTACCGTCGATATACACCACGTAGATGTTCCAATTGCCATCGCGGTTGGATTGGAAGGCGATCTGGGTGCCGTCAGGAGACCAAGAAGGGGACACGCCTCTGGTAAGCCAACGCAGGTTACTACCGTCGGCATCCATCACGTAGATGTTCCAATTGCCATCGCGGTGGGAGCTGAAGGCGATCTGGGTGCCGTCAGGAGACCAAGAAGGGGACACGTCCGAATCATCGTAATTGGTCAGGCGGCGTAAGTTCTTGCCGTCGGCGTCCATTACGTAAATCTCCCAATTGCCATCGCGGCTGGATTGGAAGGCGATCTGGGTGCCGTCAGGAGACCAAGAAGGGAACGCGTCCCAAGCATCGTGATTGGTCAGGCGGCGTAGGCGAGATTTCACTGTAATCACAATCGTTTCTACCGCTTGTCCCCCGAGTTCATCCTCCACCCTAAACGTCACCTGATACATTCCCTCCTCTGGGTCCGAGGGTTGCCACCTAAAGGTTGCTCCCGATAGCGACGATCCCGACGGATTATTCTCAACCGTATAAATCAAAACATCCCCATCAGCATCATTCCCGGCTAAGGTGATCGTCAATGTGTGGCCTCCGGCGACGGTCTGATCGCCAATGGCCGCCAATTCCGGCTCTCGGTTGGTATTCTTGACAGTAATGGTGATGGTCTCCCGGTCAATGCCACCACGACCGTCTTCTACTGTAAAGGTGACCTCGTACTCCCCCGACTGAGAATAGGACGGCGTCCAGCTAAAGGTCTGCTCTGCAAGGGAGGCTCCGGTTGGCTCTCCTTCGACGGAATAGGTCAATTTATCCCCATCCGCATCGCTGCCTTCCAAGATGATCGTCAGCACCTTGTCTATGTCAGCGTTCTGATTTCCCACGTCGGCTAACTCTGGTGCTTGATTGGTCTCGTCTACAGTGATGATGATTATTTCCCGGGCAACCCCGCCGTGCTCATCGGCGACCGTAAAGGTGACCGAGTACTCCCCTTCTTGAGTGTGGGACGGTTCCCATATAAAGGTTGATCCTGATAGGGTTGCACCTGCTGGCGGTCCTTCGACGGAATAGGTCAACGCATCCCCGTCCTCATCAGTGCCGACCAACGGTATCGTCAATAGGCTACCCTCGGCGACGGTCTGGTCGCCAATGGCCTCCAGTGTCGGTGCTTGATTGGTCTCGCCGACGGTGATGATAATCGTTTCCCGTGCAACGCCGCCGTGTTCATCAGCGACCGTAAAGATGACCGAGTACTCCCCCGCTTGAGTGTGGGACGGTTCCCATGTAAAAGTCGATCCCGACAACGACGAACCCTCTGGTGCTCCTTCAACCGCATAGGTCAGCGCATCTCCGTCTGCATCGCTACCGACTAACAGTACCGTCAGAGTACGGCCTTCGGCGACAGTCTGGTCGCCAATATCCGCCAACACCGGTACTTGATTGGTTGAAGTCAGCGCGATGACCACCCGATTACTCTCGCCCCCCTGCACTAGCACCAACGCACTGCCTCGCCACTTTACGATGGCCCCCTTATACGCTTCCACTACTACCGAATACGACCCCGTGGATACAGTCAGTTCGCCAAGCCAAACGCCCCCCTCATAGCGCAAGTCCTCGCTCGTCACCACCGTCTCATTTTGCAACACTGTCACCACCATCCGGTCCACTCCCTGTACCTCCGTCCCACTCGTTTCATTCGGCGGAGCCGGATCTTGCACATCCAGCGCGATACGCCCCGTCTTTGGCCCAGCCCCCCGATCTCCGCAGGTTCCAAGCAGTAAAATCAGTGCCATACTTAGCGCGTACTTGACCATGTATCCTCCAGTGTATTGATTGAACATTTTTTGCAATTATTCAATAATATAACCTATACAGCAAGGGGCATGGGCGTCGCACGCTGCTTTGTCGTCAGCGATCTGCACCTCGGATCGGCTTACTTTTACCATCGCCACTTTTTGTCTTGGTTAGATGCTTTGCCCGAAGGGGTGCCGCTCGTGCTCAACGGCGACGTCATAGATCGGCCGGGCCAAGCCCTGCCCGCTGCTCACCGGGCCGTGCTGAAGCGCCTCGTGCGCGAGTCTCAATCCCGGCCCGTAATTTGGGTGTACGGCAATCGCGATGCCGAGTTCAAGCTAGCTGATCCGGGGCAGATTCGCTTTGTCGATAGCTGGCGGCTCGACCAACGGCTGCTCGTAGTCCACGGCCATCGGCTCGACCGGCTGATGCCTCGGCACTCAGCGTTTAAGTGGGTTTTCCGCCGCTTGCACCGTTGCCGCATCTGGCTCGGCGGGCGCGATGCCCACGTGGCCGAATACGCTAAAAAATGGCCTTTGCTTTACCGGGTGCTCAACGAGCACGTAGCGCGCAACGCCTTGCGCGTGGCGCAGCAGGAGGGGGTTGAAGCCGTGGTCTGCGGGCACACACACGCGGCCATGGCGATTGAGCGGCAGGGCCGGTGCTACTTCAACACCGGTGCTTGGACTGAAAAACCCCTCCACTTTCTCGAAGTGGCCCCGGACCGCATAGCCCTGCATACATACGAGGACGACTGTGATTAAATGGACACTCTTATTGGCGGTGGCTTTGTGGCTGCCGGCCAACGCAGAAGAAGGGGGCCTCATCTGGCCACTGGGCCTTGCACCGGCCCTGACTTCCACCTTCGGCGAATCGCGTTCCCGCG
>JAPOYQ010000044.1 GCA_026706505.1 Gemmatimonadota bacterium | reverse complement strand
CTGCTCCGCATTCTGGAGAATCGCTACCTGACCCGCGTCGGTGGCGAGCAGTCCATCCCAGTGGATGTGCGGGTGATTGCGGCGACTAACAAGGATCTGAAAGGGGCCATCCGGGCGGGGACGTTCCGGGAAGATTTGTTCTACCGCTTGAGCGCGTGGCCGGTGAAGCTGCCGCCGCTGCGGGAGCGCCGAGAGGATATCCCGGTCTTAGCGGCGCATTTTGCGCGCCGGTATGCCCAAAATTTGCAGCGACCGGTGCCAGCGTTGGGCGACGGAGTAGTGAAGCATTTGCAGGCGTATGCGTGGCCGGGAAATGTGCGCGAGTTGGAGCATCTGGTCTGGCGGGCTGTGGTACTATGCCAAGGGGAGGTCATTCAGGTGGAGGATGTGCCGCTGGCTGCTGAAGACGAGGCCGAGGAGGAACCTCGTGAATCGTCGACTGCTGCCGCGCCAGTTGAAGCCGAATTCAAAGACGAGAAACAGCAAATCGCGGAGGCGCTACAAGCGACCAACTGGATGGTTTATGGCGAGCGGGGTGCGGCGCGCTTGTTGGGCATGAACCCGGAGAAGCTGCGCTACCGCATGCAGAAGTACGGGTTGCGCCGACCGAAGAAGTAGTACGCAACACTCCCGAACATAGAGGCGCGCCGGCCAACACGGAAAGTCGTGGAGAATCCACGGAAAGTCGTGGAAAATTCACGGAAAGTCGTGGAAAGTCTTGCACAACGGTTGGGGCCGCGCAGCGCAGAAAAATTCGTCTCATACGCTAAGTGTCATTCCTGCAATTCTTTAGGAGCACCCTAAAGAATTTTTTTGTGCGGGGTCTCTTGGGGTGGCACGAAATATGCTCATATCTGATTGATCCTTTACATCCTCCAGTATATAGAGCCGCGCTGGGGATCAGCTACTACACCACCCACCGACTTTGGAGGTGAACTGTGCGCTACATGCTCTTTGCAATTCTACTGTTGGTTGCTCCGCGCGGCGTAGTTGCCCTAACGTGGGATTTCGACGACGGCATCACTTGGGGCTGGACCGCCCGGGAAGGTTTTCATAGCAATACAAGAAGCGGTTTTGAACTACTACAGAGCGAAGTCATCGATGGGGTCTGGCGCATCGCGCCCGTGCCCGGTCGCAGACCCACCGTTCAATTGTGCTCACCGTTGATCGGAGAGGACTCGGCCCTGTTCGACCGCCTCACCCTACGGCTGCGCCTCATACACCATAGTCCCACCGAGGAACAATTCGCGATGTACTGGTCCAATGCTGTGAGCCGCCCTGACTCTGACACAAAAGGAGTATTTGGTACGGGACGGCAGCAATCCTATCCCATCGAATGGGAAGAAATCACCCTAGATCTACGCGCCTTGGCAGAAGCAGATACAGAATGGGCGATCACCTGGCAGGATACTCTTTTTAATTTTTCTCTAGACATGCTGTTATATCGAGACTCGCAGGATGTGGACAACCACCCAAAGTTTTTAGAAATAGACTGGATCCAGCTTATAGGAGCCGAAGAGTTGGCGCAGGGAGAATTGTCGCCTCGGGATCTCGGTGTGGAGTTAGAGCCGCCCGGCACGCTGTTCTCCGAACCCGACTTTTTTCCGCTCGGAAAGGGCATCGGCACCCCAAACTATCGGCGAGCATCGCAAGGTGCGGTGGGTGACGTGGACGGCGATGGGGATGCGGATCTCGTGGTGCTCTGGGACCGCCTTGTGGATCGCGGCAGAGAACTGGGCTGGACCGTGGCGTCCAACGACGGGCTAGGCGGCTTTGAACCCACCCAAGAAGTCCCCCTTTTAACCACATTTGACTTTTTATTCATGGATCTCTGGGGAAGCGACTTCGACGACGATGGACTCCTAGATCTGGTCGTTGCCGAAAGCGGAATCGTCGAACTGTGGTACAACTGGGGCGACGGCTTTGATCTCACCCTGCAACTGTCCGATGTCTGGCCCATTGGCTTAGCCGATGGCGACGGTGACGGCGATACGGACCTGTTGGTCTGGGAGTACGACGCGTTGTCCCGAAAAGTGATTCTGTGGATCAACGACGGCTACGAGTTTGTCCGCGGCGAGGAATTCGTCCTCGGCAGCGAAGAGCATCTCCGTGCCTACCTACCCGCCGGGCAACCCTTAGGCGAAGCTGCGAGCCTGTTGTGGCACCTGCCCCAGGGGCCTTGGCAACTGACCCGGCCGTGGGCCGCCAGCCAAGAACCACTGCGCTCTTTCGAAGCCGGGGTCAATCCCTATGCCCTGCACCTACTGGCAGATCTCGACGGCAATGGGATGGTGGACCTACTCGGCTCCCCTGAGAGCATAGATAGGTTCGGTGAAACCGACTACTACGGCTTGGCTCTGTGGCGTCTGGACGCTTCCGGCGGGATGGCACGCCATTACTTGCTCGACTGGAAGGCGTTCATAGCGCACGCAGCCACCGCCAGCGACCTCAACGGCGATGGCGTGTTGGATGTGGCTATGGTCGTTGGCAACTTGACCATTGGTCGTCCGGCTCTATTGGTGTGGCTCGGCCAGCGCAACGGCGCACCCGTCCTTGAAGGCTACTATCCCCTACCCGGCGAGGGCAATCAGGTCCTCGCCGGCGATGTCAACGGCGATGGCGACACCGATCTAGCCGTGCTGGGAACGAATCCGGCCAGCGGCCTCGGCGGCGTCTTCGTCTTGATCAACCAAGGCACTCCGGCCACGGCTGTAACGGCCGAGGCGGCAACGCCAACGACCTTTGATTTAGGAACCAACTATCCCAACCCGTTCAACCCGGCCACGACCATCCCCTTGGCCGTACCCGCCGGAGCCAAGAACGTGGACTTAACCATCTACAATGTCTTGGGTCAGCCGATACGTCAGGTGTGGACGGGGCCGCTGTCTGCTGGCAAGCATCGGCTGACTTGGGATGGCCGAGATGCGCAGGGTCAACCCGTTGCCACTGGGGTCTATGTGTATCGGTTGCAGGTGGATGATCAGACGCGCACTCGCAAGATGGTCAAACTCGAATAGGCGACAGGGCTTGGAGATGGGGAGCTAAACGCACGACCACAAACTTTGGAGGTACATTATGCGCCGCGTTCTCTTTGCAATGTTGTTGGTGGCGGCTCCACACGGAGCCTTTGCCTTAACGTGGGATTTTGACGAGGGCACCACTTGGGGCTGGACTGCCCACGAGAGCTCCTTAGGCAATGACGGTGGAGTTAGTCCCACCACGGTGTACAGCGAAGTCGCCAACGGCGTCTGGCGCATTGCGCCAGTGCCGGGCGCGCAACGACCGGCCATTCGCTTGCTCTCGCCGCTGATTGGGGAAGAATCGGCCTGCTTTGACTTCGTCACTCTACGGCTACGCATCATACACGATCGCCCCACTGAGGGAACCCTCCACATGATGTGGTCCAATGCCGAGTCCAGACGCCTCAAGAAAGAAGCGGGTCAACGCGGACACAGCAGGTCGGGGTTTTATACAGGACGTAATCAACTCTATCCCACGGAATGGGAAGATATCACGATAGACCTACGCGCCTTGGAAGCCGACCGAAAAGAGGCGATCACTTGGCAGGACTCTCTCTTTCACTTCCAACTAGAACTGGGGTTAAACAGCGACGCGCAGGCCCCAGACGACCATCCGGCTTTTTTAGAAGTGGACTGGATTCAACTGACGGGGGTCGAAGAGCTGCTGCTGGGGGAATTGTATCCCCAGGAGATCGCAGTGGAGACCGGGTCGCCCGGCGCGTTGTTCGCTGAACCTGATTTTTCCCCCCTAGGCCAGGATCTCGGTGCAGCAGAATCGCAAGGTGTTTTGGGCGATGTGGACGGCGATGGGGATGTAGATCTGGTGGTGGTCTGGAAGCGCTTCACGAAAACTATAGTCGAAGAGAAGTCTATAACGACGACCCGATGGGGTTGGATGGTAGCATCCAGCGATGGTTTGGGCGGTTTTGTTCCCACTCAAAAGGTTGTCCGCTCCATCAGCCAAGACGGTTCTTTTCCCCTTACGGAGATTGCGGGGGGCGATTTCGACGGGGATGGGCTTCTCGATCTGGCCTATAGGGAAGGTCGGACCATCGAATTGTGGCTCAACCGGGGCGAGAATGGCTTTGAAACCATCCTACAGCTATCCGACGTCTATTTCAGAGGCCTAGCCGATGGCGACGGCGACGGCGATGTGGACCTGTTGGTCGGGGAGTACGACGACGAATCATCCCACGTGGTTTTGTGGATCAACGATGGCGACGACGGGTTTGTCCGCAGCGATTACTTCGTTCTCGACAGCGAAGAGGAGCTATTCCCTTGGCTATTCGCTGGGCGACCGTTGGGCGAAGCGGTGCGCCTGTTGTGGAATCGACCGTGCTACAAGCCCCCGGGGCCTTGGCAACTGACCCAGCCATGGGCGGCCAGCGAGCAGCCACCGCTCTTTTTTGAGGCCGAGGTCAATCCCTGTGACCTGCACCTGCTCACCGATCTGGATGGGGATGGGGCGGTGGAGTTAGTCGGGACCCCCGAGCGGAATCTATACTTCGACTTTTATGTTGGCACCACCTACCACGGTTTGGCGCTGTGGCGTGTGGACGCCTCGGGCATGGTGGTACGCCACACCCTGCTCGGCCCGCAGGTGCTCGTGCCGGATGGAGCCAGGACCATTGCCAGCGACCTCAATGGCGATGGCTTATTGGACTTGGCCGTGGTCGATGGCAACTGGGCCACCGGCCCGGCGCTGATAGTGTTGCTCGGCCAGCGCGATGGGATGCCCGTCGTCGAGGGCCGCTACCGGCTGTCGGGCACGGGCCGCCAGGTGCTCGCCGGCGATGTAAACGGCGATGGCGCGACCGATCTGGTCGTGTTGGGGCGGAGTGTGGAAGGCGGTCCGGGCGGCGTTTTTGTCTTCCTCAATCAAGGCGTCTCGATTACGGCCATAGCCAGCGAGGCAGCCACGCCAACGACCTTTGTTTTAGGGGCCAACTATCCCAACCCGTTCAATCCCGCCACGACCATCCCCTTGGCTGTGCCCGATGGAGCCAAAAATGTGGATTTAACCATCTACAATGTCTTGGGGCAGCCGCTGCGCCGAGTGTGGACAGGGCCGCTAGCGGCTGGCGAGCATCGGCTGACTTGGGATGGCCGGGATGCGCAGGGGCAACCCGTTGCCGCTGGGGTCTATGTGTATCGGTTGCAGGTGGATGATCAGACGCGCACTCGCAAGAT
>JAPOYQ010000095.1 GCA_026706505.1 Gemmatimonadota bacterium | reverse complement strand
ATGGCCGTAGTGGCCCGAGCCTCGGATTGCCAGCTCCGATCGTCCTCGTTGATCCCCCACGTCCGCAACTCGGCATCGGCGCTGCTCCAAAAGACCACGGCCAGCAGCGCGGCGCTGACTAGGGGTCGCCGTCTGGGTGCTCGCAAGGCGTGTGCTCCTCTGGGATTTGTATTACTTCTTCAATTGACGGAATTTAATTCAACTTTTGCTAGGGAACAAATTTTTAAATGACCCGGGAGAGCTTTCACAACGTCTTCGCCGTCGATCTGCGCTCCCTCGCGCTCTTGCGCGTGGTCTTGGCCGCATTGGGCCTCATCGACCTCGTCATCAGAGCGGGGGACTTGGGCGCGTTCTACACGGACCAAGGGGCCTTTCCGCGCCAAGCAGCCCTCGAGTACTACCGCAGCAAGACGGTCGTCTCGCTGCATCTGCTGAGCGGCGACAACGCCATTCAGACGGCGCTCTTCCTCGTCGCCGGTGTGGCCTTGGTGGCCTTGCTGTTGGGGTATCGCACCCGGTTGGCCGCGTTTTGGGCGTTTGTCTTGTTGGCGTCCATCCACGTGCGTACCCCGCCTCTGCTCCAAGCCGGGGACACCTTGTTGCGGGTGCTGTTCTTTTGGTCCCTCTTTCTGCCGCTGGGCGCGCGCTGCTCGCTGGACGCCGTCCTCAACCCGCGCCCCAACCCGCCGAGCAGTCCGTCGCCACCCTTGGCGACGCACCGACATTTTTCCGTCGGCAGTGCCGCACTGCTCCTCCAAGTGGCCATGATGTACGTGTGCAGTGCCCTGTTCAAAACCGGCGCTGAGTGGCGCGTCGATGGTACAGCCATTCACTACGCGCTCCAACTCGACTACATGGTGACTCCCGTCGGCGCGTGGCTGCGGCAATGGAGCGACCTGCTGCCGGTGCTGACTCGCCTCGTCTATTACTTTGAACTCGTGGCCCCTTTCTTCCTCTTCTGCCCCCTATTTTCCACCGCGCTGCGCGGGCTGCTCCTGCCAGCTTTCGCCGTCATGCACTTGGCTTTTGGCCTGTGCCTGCAAATCGGCCTCTTCCCCTGGGTCAGCGCGGCGGCCTTGATTCCCTTTATTCCGGCCGTGGCGTGGGACTGGCTGGGCCGGCGCATCGCCGCCAAAGGTGTGAGGCTCGGCGAATTCGCCCGCGCGTTCCTGCCCTTGCGTGACTCGTCCCATCAGACCGGCCGCATTGGTTCGGTTGCGTGCGCGTTCTTTTTGCTCTATACCGCAGCTTGGAACGCGGCGTCCCTGCCGCGAACGGCCTTTGCTATGCCCGCCTCGCTCAAGTGGATTGGCGAGTTGGTGCAGCTAGAGCAGACTTGGGACATGTTCGCGCCGCAGCCCTCGCAATCCAATGGCTGGTTCGTCATGCCCGGCCTCCTAGCGGATGGGACGACCGTGGATGTGTACCGTCGGACCGTATCACCACCTGAGCGGAAGAAGCCCCGAGACGGCTCGGCTTATTTTGCCAATTATCGGTGGAGGAAGTTTCTGCTGACGTTGGCGCACAAAAAGCACGAGGATTACCGATTTTACTACGGCCGCTACCTGTGCCAGCAGTGGAATGCCGGCCGCCGCGGCGACGAGCGGCTAAAGACCTTTAGCATCTACTTCGCCGAAGAAAAAACCCTGCTGTACCCGGCGGCTGAGCAGACTGTCGAAGTGCTTCTGTGGCGTCACGACTGCTTCAAACGGGCCGTGACCATCCACCGCCCCTGAAGCAAAAAAAGGGGACGAAGCGTGCGCCCCGTCCCCTGCAAAGCAACCTGCAGTAACGCTCAATCGAGCAGGCTATGCGTGCGGCTCTTGATCCGTCCCCAAGTGACGTTTTCCACCGCAGATTCCACCTCAGCAGGATCGTGCGTCAGAATGGTCTGGAAGTCGGCGGCTTGATCGCCGTCGGCCTGTCCGTCGAACGCACCGCCTACGTACCCGTACATGCCGGCACCACCGCCGCCTTCCGGGTTATCGACGTCGTTGAGGCGCGGCGTCGTGTGGGTGATCTGGTCGGGCGCGAAGGTGTAGCGCTGGTTCAAATCACCGTCCGGACCAGCCGGATCGTACGAGGCCCACAAGGCCAGCTTTATCTCATAGGTGTACTCGACGTTCGTCGACCCGTGAGTGGCGTCTGGTGGGGTCAGTTGCGTAGCAGCCAAGCCCCAAGGCGGCTGCCCTCCCCAGTCTCCCTCGGGGAAGTCGCCTCCGCCTAGAATACCGCCGTAGTCAATGCCAAATTCATTGCTGGCCAGCGAGTTGACTACGATGCGATAGCCGTTTTGCGCCTCCTCTATATTTTCGTTCACCAAGATCGACCCCCCAGAGTGGTCGGCATCGACCCCGATCATCATGGTGTCGTCGTCCCACCAGTTCCGCAGGTTGTCTCCCCAGCTACTCTTGAGGCTGTCGTCGGCCACCCGAGCAAAGAAGTAGAGGGCGTTGTCTGGGGGTAGGCTCCAAGCCATGAAATAGCTCGCTTGGTAGTCGTCGCCCTGGGCTCCCGGCCCCTGACCGACGAATTGCCCAGCCCAAGCCTCAATGCCGTCGGGCCCTACGGCAAAGTCTCGGTCGAACCAACCCCAGTCGTCTTCTGAGCCATCTATGTTCATAGACGAAGGATCGGGCACTGAAGGGAGGAAGAAAATTGCCCCGGTGTGAGCCGTGGCTGCGCCAGCGAGAGCCAGCACTAAAAGCACTGCAAGGGCGGATGTTTTCATCCTGCGCTCCTTTCTGCAAACAATGGCTTGCTGCTTGCGCGAGATACTCCGTAAATATCTACGTGTGGTGCAACGAGTTGTCAAGAAAAATGTAACGCGAGGAATCCCGAATGACCGCCGATCAGCAAAAAATTAACACGTCCTCACACCGGCCCTCCGGGCTGACCTTGCGGGCCTTAGTCCTCGGCTTGATCCTCTCGCTACTGGTCGGCGCGGTCGGGCCCTATCTCTCGCTGTATATCCAAGGAGCCAATGCCAGCAGCTATTTTACCAGCCAGATAGCCCTTTGCCTCTTGTTCATCCTCATCGTCGGCTGCAACGGGGTGCTGGGGGCTATGCGGCGCACTTGGGTCTTGCAAAAGGGCGAGTTACTCGTCGTCTTCATCCTAACCAGCTTGGCCAATGCGACCCACGTCTTGGTGCAGCAGTGGGTGCCCGTGGTATCCAGTCCTTTTTACTACGCCCGTTCCGAAAACAACTGGCTGGAGCTGATCAATCCCCACATTCCCCCCTGGCTCGGGCCGCGCGATCCCGAAGCCATCCGCGCCTTTTTTGAAGGCACCGAAGGAGAAGCAGCGGGCATTCCCTGGCAGGTCTGGTTCGAGCCGATAGCAGGCTGGCTGCCCATGGTCGTGGCCATGCACGTGGCCACCCTGTGCTTGATGGTGATCCTGCGGCGGCGCTGGGTAGAGCACGAGCGGCTGATCTATCCGGTGATGCAAGTGCCCCTCGCCATGGTGCAAGACGACGAGCGGGGGTCGCTCATCAAGCCGTTTTTTCGCAATCCAGTGATGTGGGTCGGCTTTGCCGTGTCTGCAATCACCGGAGCCGTGGCCGGCCTGCACGCGTACTTTCCCTTTGTCCCGGCGGTGCAGTTGCACGCCAGCATCCCGCTTTTCGGCGGCGTCCGGCTGAGTTTTGCCACGCTGGGCTTTTTCTTTGTAATCCAGCGCGAGGTGGCGCTCGGGCTGTGGGTATTCACCTTGCTCAACAACTTACAGGAATACATCTATCGAGAAATCGGCTGGGGGGTGAGTGCTGCGCCCGCGGTGAGCGTGTGGAGCTACGGCCTGCCCAGCCTCGTCCATCAGGGCATGGGGGCGATGATCGCGCTGGTCATCGGCGGCTTCTGGGTGGGCCGCGAGCACCTGTGGAACGTCTGTCGCAAGGCATTCGGCCGCGCGCCGGACGTCGATGACAGCGACGAGGTCCTGTCCTATCGCGCCGCAGTCTTCGGGCTACTGGGCAGCACCGGAGTCATGGTGTTGTGGCTGTGGAATTTGGGCATGCCGCTGTGGGGGGTCGCGGTCTTCTTGTTTTTCGCGCTGGTGATCTTCGTCGCTCTGACCCGGGTAATCGCCGAAGGAGGGGTCGCCCTAATCTACACCCCCATGGTCGCGGCCGACGCGGCCGTGTCAGCCGTTGGCACGTCGGCCTTTTTCGGGCCAGCGGGGTTGGTCGGCCTCGCTTTCACCCGCATCTTGGGCAATGACCTGCTCAATTTCGCCATGCCGCACGTGGCCAACGGACTAAAGCTGAGCGAGCAGATCGAAGGGCGGCGGCGACGGCTGTTCTGGGGCATGTTGGCGGCTATCCTGCTGGGCATGGCCGGGTCGCTGTGGATGCTGCTGCACTTGGCCTACACCCACGGGGCGATCAACCTGCGGCCAGTGCATTTTATCTGGCTGCCGACCTATCTAGGGGATTATACGGCCGCGCGCATCGCCAACCCCTCGGGGCCGTACTGGCTGGGCTGGTTCCACGCCGGGGTCGGCAGCACGGCCATGGGACTTTTGATGTTGGCGCGGCGTTACTGGGGCTGGTGGCCGCTGCATCCCATCGGCTTTCCCATCAGCTCTACCTTCCACTGGATGGCTTTCAACGCCTTTTTAGCTTGGCTTTTCAAGACGCCAATCCTGCGCTACGGTGGGGTAAACGCATACCGGACGGTGCGGCCGTTTTTTCTCGGGCTGGTGCTCGGGCAATTCGCCATCTACGGCGTGTTCTGGGTGATAGACGGTCTGACCGGCATGATCGGCAACGGCCTGTTCGTCTAGGGCTGTGGAGCCGTGGAGATGCGGTTCACCCACAAGCTCACGCGGCCGAGGCGATCGGGCGGGGGAAAGGGCGGAAAGACGTGCATCCCACCGGCGACGATGTCGGGCCGGCCATCGCCGTCTAGATCGCCCAGATCCGTGGTGATGAAATGAGAGGGGTCGCGGGTAATGGCGTGGCGCGTGAAGCGCTGCTGGCCGTCGTTTTCCAGCCAGATCAATCCTTGGCGGGGCAAGTGCTCCCAGTAATTGGCCGTGCTGCTCATAAAGCAATTGGCCGCCACAATGTCCAAGTCGCCGTCCAAATCCAAGTCGGCAGCATTCGCCGAGTACGCTCCGTAGAACCGGGTGAGATCGTGGTACACAAAGCGCAACGCGCCCACGTTCTCCAGCCACTGCACCCCGTGATACGGCTTGGCATCCGT
>JAPOYQ010000344.1 GCA_026706505.1 Gemmatimonadota bacterium | reverse complement strand
GACTGGTATGCCATCGCGCACGATATCGAGATGCCGCAGGCTTCCTACGAGTCGCTCTCCGCAAAAGGTCAACAACTGCTAAAGCGCTACCGGAAGGTCGATTGGGACTGATTCCATCGCGCCCGCGCCGCTTAGTCCGCGTTTTTAAGTTGCTCCAGAATGTCCATCCCCACCCGCTGGCTCCACGCTTCCATCACTCGCCCGAACAGGGGCCCGGGCTTCCCGTCGCCAATGGGCGTATTGTTGATGCGCGTACACGGTGCCAGACAATAGGGCGTGCTGGTCAACCAAGCCTCGTCCGCATTGACCGCGTCGTAGGGCTGCAAATTCTTCTCGACCCAGCTCAACCCCAACTCGGGTGCCAATTCCCGCAGCGTCACCAAACTCACCCCTTCTAGGATATTGCGGCTGGTGGGCGTAAAAATTGTGTCGTTTTCCACCACGACGAAGTTGGCTCCCGAGCACTCGGTGAGGTTGCCGTCCAAATCGAGCAGCAGCGAGGTAGCAGCGGGATCGACCGCCTGCGATTGCTTGTCGGCCAGCCAATAGTGCAAGCGCGAGCGGTTTTTGGTCTTGGGGTCAACGCATTGGGGCGGCACGTGGCGGATGGAGGGGGTGACCGCGTGAACGCCCTGCTCAAAATAGGAGCGCCACACGGCAAAGGGCAGCGGAAAGGAGTGAATGCACAACGTGGGCGTCAGACGCACCGATTTCCCCGCGCTGCCGGCGTAGATCTGGTTTTCTCCGGGCGTTACAAAGTGGACGACTCCTAAATCCTGTTCGGGACCGATGAGCTTGCTATTGGTCTGGATCAAGTCACGCGTGCATTCGACCAATCCCTCGTGGTCCAGTTCCAGTTCAATGCCGGCGTATTTGCACGACCGCAAAAGCCGCCGCACGTGCTCCTCCAAGCGGAATGGTTCGTGTCTGAAAGTGCGGGTCATTTCGGTCAGGGTGGCCCCCAGCACGATCCCCAAATCGTAGATATTGATATGGGCTTGGGAAGCGGGGACGAAGCCATCGTTGAGATAGACGACTGGTTCACTCATAGTGCTTTACTCTCCTGTGAGTCCAAAGCGGCGTAAAAATCGGCTGTCGAGGTGGAAAAACCATGCACTTGCTCGACTTCGCGCACGGCCAATTCCGTGGCCCACCGCGCCTTTAGTGTATCGGGAAATTCCACTCCGTCCGTGGCGTCCCGCACCAAAATGGTGTTATAGCCCCGCCCGCGCATGGCGCGAACTCCGTAGTCGCGGCCCAATATACACCAGTTGGTCGCAAAGCCAGCAAAAAGCAAATGCAGAATGCCGCGCTCTTGGCACAAATCGTGCAGTTGCTGACCCGTGCCCACGACAAAATCCCCTTCCTCCACGGCGATATGGGGCGAAAGATCGAGTTGCCCTGTAAGACTCTCCCAATAAAGATCAATGCCGGGCTCTTGGTTGCGCGGCCCCCGGAAACAGGCATACGCCCCCTGTCGGTTGCGGAACTCAGTTGGCGGCCAACTCGGCGGCGGCCCCGGTTCAGGCTCGGGCGTGCAGCCTTGGTACACTTCGTACTTATCCGGGAAGTTGGCCAGTACTCCGGGACTGGGTGCCTGCACGATGGTCAGGCCGCATTCGCGCGCCCGCCCGATGAGAGGTGCAATCACGTCCTTGGTCACGGCCTCGGCGCGCTCGATCCAGCTATCGATGTGATGCACGTTCCACAGGTCGATTAGCACTAGCGCCGTCTGCTCGACTGGCAGGGCGAAATCCAGTTCCCGAACGACGAAATTTTCTTCGCGGCAGGGCACTTCTGTGGGTGTGCTGTCTTGGAAGTACTGCACCTTCAGTTGTAGCGTCGCCATTGCCTCTCCTCTTCTCACAAGTCTGCGATCATGTCGTAATTGTTAGTGCCCCCGGCCTCGAAATCGCCCACGCGCCGAAAACCGAATTTGGTATAAAAGTGGACGGCGCGGGGATTGTCTGCGCGCACTCCGCCCCACAGCAGCATGCGCTGCCGCCCCAGCCGCGGCAATAGTCCGAGCAGATGCTGCATCATCAAACTGCCCAGTCCTTGGCTCTGGTACGCGTCGGCCACGGAAGGGGCCAAGGTGCAATCGGTTTCGTCGTACAAGGCCAACCCCAATGCATCGTAGCGCCGGCGGTCTCCGGCGCGCACGCCCAGTTCGACGACGAAATACGCCACGATGCGCTCGATACCCTCCTCCTCGACCCAGGCCAGCATGCGTAGCGTGTGGGCGCTGTCCAACGCGGCGCAGAAGCCATCGGCCGTCTCTTGGTCAAAAGGGTGCGGCCCGTACACCCCGCGGGTGGCCTGCGACAGGCCGGTGAAATACGCGCCTAACTCAGCGGCCTGATCGCCGCGCAGGGGACGGAGGTAAACCCGTTGGCCCGAAGCCAGCACCTCGCTGGACGAGACCAGTTCGGGTTGTGCATCGATGGCATTGGGGTCGATTTGCATGGGGACGTTGCTCATAAGAGTTCGCACGCGTTTTGTCTGGATTAGGTGTCGGCTTCCTACTCTCCCAACACTTCCCGGGCAACTCTGAGGATGTTGCCGCCGAGAATTTTGCGAATGTCGTCATCGGCATAACCGCGTTGCACCATTCCGACCGTGAACAGCGGGAAGTTCGTCCACGCCGTGCTCTGGAACATGCGCTCTTGACGCCACTCCGATCGCTGCACGGGATCGTTGACCTCCCACAGTGCCTCCCAGCGCGGGCGGCTGCCCGGTCGCGCCGGCACCTTGGCGCTTTCTTCTTGGGCGCGGCAGCTAATGTACGATCGATCTGTGCCAATCGTCACGTGATCGACGCCGACGACCTGCACTGCGTGGTCGATGTGGTCGAGCATGGCGTCGATGCAGCCGCTGCCACCGACGAAGGCCGGTACGTTGGTGATGCCTATGGTTCCGCCCTTGTCGGCGATTGCCCGCATCACTTCGTCTGGCTTGCAGCGATGGTGGTGGTTCAAGGCCGCGCAGGCCGAATGGCTGGCGACGATTGGCTTTTGCGACACCTCGGCCGCGTCTAGGCAGGTCTGCCAGCCGGAGTGGGCCACGTCGGCAATCACGCCGACCCTGTTCATCTCGGCGATCACGGCATGGCCAAAGTCGCTCAAACCGGCGTTGGCTGGCTCGGCACAGCCGTCGCCAATCGGATTGCGGCGGTTGTAGGTCAGGTGCATCATGCGGCAGCCGAGTTCGAAGAACTGGCTGATAAAACGCAGTTCCTGCTCAACCGTGGCCTGTTCTCCTGGGAGGGGTACGCCGTTACACGTCTGGTAGATGCAGTGCCGTCCAGCGGCTTTTGCGGCGACGATGTCGGCGGGGAAGGCGGCGCGCGCCACGTGGTCGCGCATGCGATCCGTCAGATGGGTATAGTGCGCCAGCCGCCCCAACATGCGCATGGGATTATTGCCCTCCTCGCCGGCGTTTTGGAAGGCGCACGTCACCCCGGACGCCTCCCAAGCCCCCAAATATTCGGCCTTTAGCTCGTCGTCGTAGGCCCAGCGCGTCATTCGCATCTGCTCCGATAGGTACTGCAACTCGACCTCCGAGGCCCGCGCTTCCACGGCCTGCGCCATGGCCTCGCCGTCAATCGGCGCGAGCAGTCCGAGACTGTACGACTCGCACACGATGGCGTCGCGGTGCAAAGCCAACCCGTGCTCCAACTGCGATGGGGACGGTTGCAGGATTTCGAGCGCTATGGCCCTCGCTTGCTGGATGTTTTCTTCCCAGGTGGTCACTGATTCTTCCCTTTCTTCGGGTTGGGGAATGGATGGGGATGGCCGGTGTAGGCCCGCTCTCCACGCACGAGGATTTTTTCTGGATCGTCCTTCAACACGTCGTGCGAGTCGTGCGCGCGATAGCCAAGAGTCATGCTGCGCCGCGAGCCATTGCTGCGGTTGACGTCGGCACCGTGGAAGCAGCAGTCGTTGAATAGCAGTACGCCACCCGCTGGCATGGGCACGGGCAGCGAGCGCTGGTATAATGGATTGCGCCGGAAGTCGCCTCTGGGGCGGCGCGGCTTTGCAAAGGGCCGCAAGTGACTGCCCGGGACGAGGTGCACACAGCCGTTGTCGATGGTCGATTCTTCTAAGTAGATAAGCGCCGTGATCAAGGTCGGCTCATACAATTCCTCACCGGAATGCCACGGCACTGGGGCTGAGTTGGGTGGCCGCACCATGATGTGGTTGTGCTTGTTAGTCAGTAACTCGATGTTGTCGCCGAGTACGCCCGCGAGGGCATTGAGTATGATCGGATAGGTCGCTGCTTCGAGATACACTGGATCCCGCGCTAGGATTTTCGACAGGCGGCGCACGTCCTCGGGCGTGCGCGAGGTGGTGCCGGTTTCCCACACGACGGGCTCTGCTAGCGTCGCGATTTGTTCGTCCGTGACCGCGTTCAGGCGAGCCACCAGCTTTCTCGGTAGAGGACGAGCTATGCGGTGGAAGCCGTTGTGGCGGAAGTACCAGGCTTCTTCCTGCGTCATTCTGTTTTCCTTCTCACGGGGCCGACGATTGTACCGTTAGGTAGCCAACAATCTCGACCTCCCGTCCTTCTGTCAAGCATTTTCCCGATAGTCGGCTGGCTATCGTCGAGTGTCGGTTGCATAGCCCGCGATAAGCCGCTTTTATCCAAACTGTACGCAGACTACGGATTTATTCGTAACTATTTTTCTTGACATAACCCATATTGTAACAATAATTCTCATTAAATAATCGTTTTGGTGGGGAATTCCATGGTTGAAACCGCCCAAGAGAGACCGACATCTAGACCTGCCGGGTATGCCGCGCTGATCGAGCGGTACAACCTCGATACCATCCCGAACTGGCACCAATCCAAAGTGACTACCAGTGGAATCCACCGGGTCAACGCCCGTGAAGATGTCATCGAGGAAATCTACCCGCTCAAGTACTGGCCTGGGGAGACACTGGGCAATCACCTTGAATTCGCGCTCAAGTACGATGGAACCAATCTCGCGATTCTCGCCAGCTTGTTCCAGAAGATAGAAGCGGATGAACTCCTCGAATACGTCCAATCCAAACCGACTGGTAAGTACGCCCGGAGATTGTGGTTCCTCTACGAGTTCCTGACCGGCAAGACCCTGCCGCTGGACGACCTGACGCGAGGAAACTACGTCGATCTACTCGAATCGGACGCGTACTATACAGTTGCTCCTGCGCGCCCAATCCGCCGTCAACGGATC
>JAPOYQ010000050.1 GCA_026706505.1 Gemmatimonadota bacterium | reverse complement strand
TAGACTGCACCTAAGTCGAGGACCATGTGGGCGAGGATGTCGGTGAGGCCCCTAGAGGCTGTGCCAGCACGCCAGCGCTCGTACAAATCGCCGTCAAAGAGCGCTCTCGCTTTGCCGAGAGGCTGCGATTCGTTGCTAGCGAGATTAATGTTGATATCGACCGACCCGCCGCGCTCCAACAGCCCGAGGGCGATGTTGTCGCCGATGGACTCGACCTCGACTTCGACGAGGCGGGCATCGGGCACTAGGAGCAGTGGTTCAAAGCGGATGAATTGGATTGGCTCTTCGTCGATTTGTTCTATTTGGTACGTCACTCGATGGTGGGTGTTTTCCTTGATACGCCCTTTGACGCGATAGACTATAGAGCCTTCGATAGGTGCGGCGATAAAGTCGGTTTCCGGCTCGCCTGTCGAAAGCAGGAGGTCGAAAAGTTCAAAGGGTGGAGCCTCCGCATCGAATACTAAAGTGACGCTTTTAGCCGAGACTGCGCGGCCCAAGTCAATCTCGATAAACCACTCGTCTGGATCGGTCTCTGGATCGGGTGCCCAGCCGGTCGCTGGATTGCCGTCAATGGTCAAACGAGCGGTACTGAGGTTGGAGCCCGCGTTGCGGATGCCGCCGCCGAATTCGTCCAAATCGCGCACGGCGTCGATCCTCTTCTCGATTTTTGTGAGTTGGATCTCACCGGACGGGGTCAGTTCCACCGCGCCCAAAGGCAAATCCCCCCATTGACGCCAATCGCGTGCCGAGTCGTAGCGTAGCTGGTCGGCTGCTAGCGAATAGCCACTGCCCAAGATCAAGACGGCGGCGAGGGTCATGCGAAAACTCATAAATGCCTTCCTTCACGCATGTATCGCAGAGGATGAACGTCCCAATAGCTTATCCCTTATTTTAATTTTAAAAATACCCGCGTCGCGGAACAAGGCAAATGGGTTGGCCGCGGGCTGGAGCGGAACTTCCGCTCTGTTTGTATCTTACTTGCCAACAACCCGAATCAACTCCTTGCTGGAGAATGAGCCAATATGATAGGTCGAATTGCCCTCTGCGCGCTGATCGCCCTGCCGGTCTGCGCCCAGCACGAAAAAGTCGAGCGGAGCGTCAACCTGCCCACGGGTTGGCCCACCGCCATGGTCCTAGTGCCGGCCGGGTTTTTCCCCCGGGGCATGGAAGGCGAAGCTTTTGACGAGCAGCCCGTGCGCGAGATTTACCTCGACGCGTACCTGATCGACAAATACGAGGTCACGGTGGCGCAATGGGGAGAGTACCAGCGCGACACGGGTGCGATGATACCGGAGTGGACCCTGCAGAATACGGCCGCGCGGCAAAACCATCCCATTACGCTGGTGACGTGGTACGACGCCGCGGCCTTCTGCCAGTGGGCTGGCAAGCGACTGCCCACGGAAGCCGAGTGGGAGCGCGCCGCGCGCTGCGACGACGGCCGCAAATATCCTTGGGGCGACGGCCTCGATGCCTTTCGCGCCAACTACTTCCAAAGTAACGATCCGTTCGAACGCGGCTTCGGGGCCATCCTCAGCACCAACCCGGTGGGCTTTTTCGACGGTTCCAATAGGGACGGCTACCAAACGCGGGACGGCTCCAGTCCCTTTGGGGCCTACGACATGGTGGGCAATGTCTTCGAGTGGACCAACGACTGGTACCATCCGAGCTACTACGTCTTTGGCCCAGATGTCAATCCCGCGGGGCCGGACAGCACTGGGGTCAAGGCCGTGCGCGGCGGCTCGTACGCGGTTGACGCCAGCCACGTGCGGCCTTCATACCGAGCGCGGGATGCCCCGAACTTCAAAGGCCCAGACGTGGGGTTTCGCTGTGCCGCCAGCACCGCTCTAGGCACGGGCACGATGCTGCGCCGCGAGACGTGGGGCGCGATAAAGAGCTTCCAGCTGACTTGGCCCAAAGGGGTGAACCATGAATAAACAGAAGTATCTAGCAGCTGTCGCAGCACTGGCCTTACTCGCTAGTGCTGCGAGCGCGCCGGGGCAGGAAGACGACTTGCGGCAGCGCTTCGGCCTCCAGCCGCTGCCGCCGCTGCCCTATCCAGAGAACAACCCCTATAATCTCGACCGCGTCGAGTTGGGACGCCTGCTGTTCTTCGATCCCATACTCAGCGGCGAGAAGGACACGGCTTGTGGCACCTGCCATCTGCCGACCTTTGGCCTGGCCGACGGCTTACCGCTCGCGGTGGGTGTCGGGGGCAAGGGCTTGGGGCCAGAGCGGGTGACGGGGCGTTCGGCTGTTACCGGGGACACCGGGATTACCGATCCACGGCACACCATGACTCTCTTTAACGTCGGGTACAACGGCGACGAGTCTGGACTGCCTTCGACCAAAGGCTTCATGCTGTGGGACGGCAAGGACCGCGGTTTGGAAGCCCAAGCACTGCGGCCGCTCATCGTGCGCGTGGAGCTGCGCGGCGATGCCTATGAGCGCGAGATGGCCGTCGATAGTGTGTTGACGAGGTTGCGGGGGATCCCCGAATATGTCGCGCTCTTCGAGCAAGCTTTTCCGGCCGAAGCCGACTCTGTGGCCCGGCAGTTGCCGCGCCTCGGTTGTGCCCACGACCCGACGCCCTTGCAGTCGGTCATTACGCGCTCGACCTTCGGCCGGGCCATCGCCGCGTTTGAACGCGAGCAAAACACGGTCAACACTGCGTATGATCGCTACGTAGCGGGCGACGACGAGGCCCTGACGTCGGCGCAAAAGCGCGGCCTTGAGCTCTTTCACACTAAGGCGCGCTGCGTCAACTGCCACAGCGGCCCGCTGTTTACGGATTCGAGCTTTCGCGCCCAAGGAGTCGAGCAGATCGGGCCGGGCCGAGCGTCAGCTACGACCAATACGGGCACTCCGCGTCCGACGGGGAAAGACGAAGGCCGATTCCTCAATACGGGCAACCGCAGTGACATCGGTGCTTTCCGCGTGGTGGGTTTGCGCCAAATTGTGCAGACGGCCCCCTACATGCACGATGGCGCTCTGGCAACACTGGAAGATGTTATCGAATTCTACGACCGTGGTGGTGGCGACGAAGCCTCCATCCCCGCCGAGAATATCGATCCTGAGTTAGTCCCCTTGGGCTTGAGCGCCGAGGAGAAGCAAGACCTATTGGCTTTCATGCACGCCCTGACCGATTCGACGATAGCGGTTCACGTACCAGCGCGAGTGCCCAGCGGACTACCGCCGGCTGGCCTCGAATTGGCCGCCGAGGCGGGTCTCGTGATCCCGGTTTCCGCGCCAGCAACTCGACCTGTGGCCGTGCGAGTGTTCAATTTTCCCAACCCCTTCAACGCCTCAACCTCGATCTCAGTGGCACTCCCGGAGGCGGGCGAAGTCGATATCGAGGTGTACAATATCTTGGGGCAGACGGTGCGGCGGCTCTTTAGGGGATACCGGCCAGCCGGCGTCTATCAGCTGACGTGGGATGGGCGCGACGAGGGCGGGCACGCGGCTGCCAGTGGAGTATATCTCGTCTCGGCGCAGATGGGTGGCACGCGCTATCTCGCGCGGATGACCCTCGTGCGCTGAAGTGGACCGGCAGGTTTTTACCTTTGCGGCACTGGCCGCCATCCTGCTGCTGTGGGGATGCGGACGAGAGCCTGATTCCCCAGTAGCCGATCTGCCCCTGCGCCTGCAAGAGCGGTCGTCGCCGGTGGTCCACTTCGCCGATGTCACCTCGGCCGCTGGTATCCACTTTAAGCATACCAGCGGTCTTTCAGGTCGGAAATACGGGGTGGAAGCCCTTGGCTCGGGAGCTGCTTTTTTTGATTACAATGGCGACGGGCACATGGATCTCTACGTCGTCAACGGAGCCGATCTGCCCGGTCACATATCGCCCCAGCCGCCCCGCAACGCGCTCTACCGCAACCGAGCAGACGGACGTTTCGTTGAAACGGCGGCCGGGGTCGCCGATACCAGTTACGGCATGGGCTGTAGCGCGGGTGATTACGACAACGATGGAGATGCCGATCTCTTTGTCGCCAATTTTGGCACCAACGTGCTCTACCGCAACGAAGGCGGTCGCTTCACCGATGTGACGGCTGCGGCCTTCCCGGATAGCGACCGCAGCTGGTCCACAGGCTCGGCTTTCGCCGATTACGACTTGGACGGCGACTTGGATCTCTACGTGGCCAACTATCTCGACTACCAGTTCGAAACCGATCCTCTCGATGAAAACGGTCGCCTAAAGAAAGATAGACGTCACTACGCCCCCACTGAATACCCCGGTCAACGCGACTTTCTCTATCGCAATGAGGGCGAAGGTCGCTTCGTCGATATCACCGAAGAAGCGGGGCTTTTCAGCCTCAAAGGACGCGAGTTGGGCGCCGTCTTTTTCGACTGGGACGGCGATGGCGATCCCGATCTGTTCCAGGCCAACGACGCCACGCCTAATTTTCTCTACCGCAACGAAGGGAACGGCTCTTTCAGCGAAATCGGCTTGGCGGCCGGTGCGGCTTACAACGAAGCGGGCAAGCCCGAAGGGGGCATGGGCACCGACATTGCCGATACGGACGGAGACGGCCACTTAGAGATCGTAGTGACCAATTTTCAGTGGGAGAGCAATACCCTCTATCAAAGTAGGGGAGATGGATTATTGCGCGATCGGTCCACCGCTTCGGGATTGGGGGCACCCAGCTTCGACCGCTTGGCTTTCGCGGTCAACTTCTTCGATGTTGACCGCGACGGCGACCCGGATCTCTACGTGGCCAACGGCCACATTGACGACAATATCGCTGCTTTCGACCCCCAGGTTTCGCATGGCCAGCGCGACCAGCTTTTCCTCAACGACGGCCAGGGGCGCTTTGCCGAAATCTCCGAGCAAGCCGGTCCTTTTTTTCAGCGAACTATGGTGGGGCGCGGCGCGGCCACGGCGGATTACGACAACGACGGCGATGGCGATCTCTTCGTAGTCAACAGCAACCAACCCGCCGTGCTGTTGCGCAACGATACGGCGTCGGCAAACCACTGGCTGGCCCTGCGCTTGGTCGGCACTCGCAGCAACCGGGACGGCTTGGGCTCTCGGGTTACCGTGCAGACGAAAGACCGCGAACAAACGCTGCAAACCCGCAGCAGTTTTAGCTATCTATCGCAGAGCGATCCCCGTCTCTTCTTTGGACTGGGTGCATACGACCGGGCCGACCGGATAGACATTGCTTGGCCCTCCGGCATCCGCCAGCAATTAAAAGACGTGGAGGCCGACCAGCTATTGGA
>JAPOYQ010000918.1 GCA_026706505.1 Gemmatimonadota bacterium | reverse complement strand
TCCTGACGATCGAGACCAATACCTATTCCGCCTATAACTGCGTGGGCGGCAAATGCCTCTTCCCCTATATATCTACCGACCGATCTCACAGCAACCTAGTGACCTTTGAGCGACCCCTGCAGCCAGACATCATGGGCGGGTTCTATGCCTGGGATCAGTTCTTCACATCATGGCTCGACGCCGAGGGATACCAAGTAGACTACTGCATCAACGCCGACCACGACCGGCAGCCGGATCTCCTAGATGACTACCCTGCACATCTCAGGATCTGTCATGGCGAGTACTCCAGCCGCGAAGAATGCGAGCAGCTTCAGCGGTTTGTAGCACGTGGCGGCAACCTGATGGTGTTTGCCGGGAACTCTTTCTCGCACTTGGTGGAGACCAGGGCCGACGGACGCCAGCTTTACTGTGCCAAGACCCGGTACAAAAAGCATCCGCTCGGCACGCCGGAGGACCCCGAAACATCCTTTCTCCGCGCAATCGACAATCTGCGTCAGCGCACCATTGGCGTTTCCTATACGGCTGCTGTCAACGCCAAGAGCAAGGTTCCCGGCGAGATTATTGCCCCGACGTCCGGGGAATACGGATTCTTCCGCGTGACCCAGCCCGACCACTGGGCGTTCGCAGGAACCGGGCTGGGAGAAGGGGACGAGTTTGGCCGGGAAGATTCAATCGTTGGGGTCGAATGCGACGGCGGTGACATCGAATTCAAGGATGGGAAACCGCGATTTACAGGCCATGACGGAATCAGCCCGCATTACCAGATCATCGCGATCGGGGACGCGGAGGACCACGGTTTCAACGCGGACCTAGGGGTCCACCATGACCGGTTCTACGCCACCGTCGCGATCAACGAAACGGAGTTCAAGGGGACTGTCTTCACCGCGGCAACCATCGAGTGGGCGCACGGTCTTTACCGGAACGGCGGTCCGGTGGCACAGATCACGCGCAATGTCTTGGACCGTCTGGGCAGATAGTGGATAAGCATGCCTTTGACACGGTCGAGTATTCGAAGCAAGTTGAATCACTTCAAAAGCTGCGCGATTGACAAATATCTCCGCTTGAAAGGCCGCTTCAAATGCTGATAATCGACACGCACTGCCACGCCGGTAACAACTGGTTTGAGCCTATCGAGACACTTGAATTCGAGATGGACCGCAACGGCGTCGACAAGGCCGCACTCATCCAACACGGCGGCACCTACGACAACACCTACCTCCTCCAAGAAGCCGCCAAGCGACCGGGCCGGTTCAAAGTTGCAGTCCTCGTCGATCCCGAGTCCCGCGATCCACTCGGCGACCTTGCGCAGCTCGCAGAGCAAGGGGCCGCTGGCGTTCGCATCGCCCCGGGTGGCCAGTTCGCCAACGCGGGTCCTTACGACATGTGGCGCAGAGCCGGCGAACTCGGCCTCGTAGTATCCAGCATCGGCGATGCATCCCAGTTCGCTGCCGACGACTTCTCGAGCGTGCTCGATGCGTGCCCCGACACGCACGTCATCCTCGAACACCTCGCAGGCGTAGGCATTGCCGAGCCGCCCTATGCCGATTACGTTGAGGCCCTGCGCCAAGGCGAACGCGACAACACCAGCATCAAAGTCCCCGGCTTGGGCGAAATCTGCGCCCGCCCACCGCGCCTGCTGCCCGAACTCGAATTCGACCACGTGCCGCCACTCTTCGAGATGGCCAAAGAGGCATTCGGCGTGCAACGCATGATGTGGGGCAGTGACTTCCCACCCAGCGCCGGCAGAGAGGGCTACGCCAATACACTGCGCGGGGTCATCGAGCATCCAGCCTTTGCCGACGGCGACGATATCGAGTGGGTCATGGGAAAAACCGCGGCGCGCGTGTGGGAATTCTAACGAGAAAATCTGACTGCCCTCTGGGAACTAGCAGAGCGACATGGCCAAAGAAAAAAAGAAAACCTCGCGCCAAGCGTATGGCATCACAGTACTCAAAGCCACTCACCCTCAAGTGCGCGCCCAAAAAAAGAAGCACGAACCCTGCATCCACGGCAACAAATTCTGGAATTCGAGTTGGTGCGTGATGGACTTCCTCTCGCACCAGGGCCTGCCGCCAAAGGCGCGGGTTTTAGATATAGGCTGCGGGTGGGGCCTCGCCGGGATATACTGCGCCAAAAACCACGGTGCCCGCGTCACGGGCATGGACGCGGATGCCGCGGTCTTTCCCTACTTGCAGCTACACGCCGAGATCAACGATGTCGAGATAGAGACCTGGCGCTGCAAGTTCGAGAGCGTCAAAAAGAAACACCTGCGGCAAACCAACCTGATCATCGGGGCCGATATTTGCTTCTGGGACGAAATGGTCTCGCCGCTCTACAAGCTGATCAAAAAGGCGATCGAGGTCGATGTCGGGCAGATTATCATCGCCGACCCGGGCCGACCGCCCTTTCACTCGCTGAGCGAAAAGGTCATAGAGAAGCTCGGAGGCGAACTCAAAGAGTGGGAAATCAACGGCGAGGTCAAAGCCGACGCGTACCTGCTCATCGCGGGCACACTACCCTAGAGTGCGCTTAGAACCAGTTTTCTTTATCCACCACATTCACCAGCGCCTCGCCGCGGGCGAAGCGCTTGCAATTCTCCACCACTAGGTCGCGCCGGCGCTCGTTCAGATAAGGGCCAGCCCCAGCCACGTGCGGGGTCATTAAGAAGTTCGGGGCCGTCCACAGCGGGTGATCCGGCGGCAGCGGCTCCTGCTCAAACACATCTAGGGCAGCACCGGCGATCTGGCCCTCGCGCAGGGCTTGGTCGAGGTCGTCCAACTTGACGTTCGCGCCGCGACCGATGTTGATGAAGTACGCGCTATTCTTCATCTGCTCGAACCGGGCACTGGTGAAAAAACCCTCGGTCTGCGGCGTCTGTGGCACAGTGAGAATGACGAAATCCGCCCTCGGCAAAAGTTGGTCGAGCTCGTCTGGGCGGTACAACTCGTCAACCCCCGGAGGCTGTGACTCAACGCGGGGATCGATACCAATGGTCGTCATGCCCCAGTTCTTGCACTGGCGCGCGGTCTCTGCGCCAATCCCACCGACGCCGACGATCAGCGCGGTGGCCTCGGGCAGGTAGGTCGAAGGGCTCGACTCCCCTCCGCTGCGCCATTGGCCGGCGAACTGGTCGCGGAAGTAGCGGTGCATGCCGCGCGAGAACGCCAGCACAAAGGCCATGATATGGGTCGAGATGTGGTCGTTGAAGATGCCGCGAAAATTGGTCACCACCACGTCGCTGGCGATGAGTTCTGGAAAGTAATACCCCTTGGGCGGGCCGGCGGCTGGAGCGGCCAACCACTTGAGTTGGGTGGCTGCGGCCAACAGCTCTGGGTCCAAGGTGCCGAAACAGGCTTGCGCCGTGGGCAGAGCGGCTAGGGCTTCAGCGCGGCTTTCGCATTGGACGATCTCCATCGTGGGGACCGCTTCGGACATGGCAGCGGCTAGCTCGCCGGCAGGTGACAGAAAGACGAACTTGAAAGACATGTGGCTCCTTTCGTTGGTGAGTTGGCTACAATCTAGCTAATCTTCGCATCGGACGCCTCTATGTGTATATTCTCGCGATATTTTGCTCACGCCAAGCCCTGAGTTGCGATCCGTGCAAGACGCAGCGGCCTTACTCTACAAAAAAGTTTCTCTGCCTGACGAGTTCATCCGCGACCGCACCGGCGGGGACATTCGCATCGGCGACCTGACTGGCGACGGACAAGTCGATTTCCTCGTGTACAATGCCCTCGGAGGCATCAAGCCCTGCTTTCTAGGGGCTTTTTCGCTCGCCGGTGAGCCGCTCTGGGCGGTGGGAGATCGGGATTTTACCGCGCTCGACGCGGATGAGCCGGGCCGTCTCACGACCATTTCTCCCGACCGCCCGGGGCCAGTGGTCATCTGCGACATCGACCAAGACGGGCGGCAAGAAGTCCTCTGTTTCCTCGTCGATCCCTACGTAAAACGCACCAGCGAATGGAACCTCGCAGACGTGCACATCGCCATCCTCGATGGGCGCACGGGTGCGCTCAAACGCTGCGCTGCGCCCGAGGAACTAGCGCGCTGCAACGCCTACGCAGATGGGGAAATGCACGTCCCCAACTACGTGCATCAGCGGCTGCTAATCGCCAACTTCTCTGGCCACGACCAGCCGCGCGATTTTGTCGTCAAGCTGGGCTGCGATGTCCTCGCGTTCAACGACCGGCTCGAAGTACTGTGGCACTATCGCAGCAAGTGGCATCGCTACCCGGAGCACGCAGCGTACATTCCGGCCGTCGGCGACCTAGACGGCGATGGGCGCGACGAGGTCAACGGCGGGCACTTTGGCCTCGACCACGACGGAAGCGTATTGTGGGAAACCTTTTTGGGCGACCATGCAGACAGCGTGTTGGTGGATCGGTGGGGAACGGAACCAGCGGCCATTGTCTCGGGCGGCGGTCAAGTACTCGATGGCAGCGGTCAACACCTGCTGCACTTGGGGGCAGACGTGGTGCCACACGGGCAAGAGGTGCGCTGCGGCAACTTGCGGGCCGAGCTAGCGGGCCGCGAATTGGCCATCCGCTACAACGGGCACCATGCGGACGTGATGATCGTCGCGCAAGACGGTGTTGTGCTCAACCGCTTCCAAGTAGATGAGTCGCCGAATAATACAGGCATGGAAATCGTGCGCGGGAATGGGCCGGAGCAAGGGGATTTGTTGTACAGCCCAGCCGCCCTCTTCAACGGCCACGGCCACAAGGTCACAACCTTCCCAGAATTGCCCGCACCAACCGGCGGCAAGATGGGATGGTACCACTGCTTTCCGGCCGATGTATGCGGCGACGAGCGCGAGGAAGTGATACTTTACGATCCATACAGCGATACCATGTACATCTACACACCCGCGCCGCTCGACGAAGGACGGTTTGGTGGCTATCGACATACACCGCGTCAGTACAACGCACGGCTGCTCGACTGACGAGGAGAGAGGATGCCGGAAAAGATCGACAAATTCCTAATTGTCTCCATCGACTGCTGGCGCTACGACGCCCTGAGCCGGACCAACCCGAGGCTTAACACGCCCAAATTCGATCTGCTGACGCGGGATTACGCCTTTGCCGAGCGCTACTTTGTCACCGCGCCGGCGACCCGCCCTTCGCACACCTCGCTGTTCACCGGGCTGTATCCCTTTGAGCACGGGCTTTTTGGGCAGACCTACCTGAAGATGTTCGCGGGCGTGGTCAACCTGTTCGACCTTTTTGCCGCGGCCGGGTACAGC
>JAPOYQ010000442.1 GCA_026706505.1 Gemmatimonadota bacterium | reverse complement strand
CCCAGAGGTCAGCGCTCGGATGGAATACGCGGCCATCGTCGGGGGATGCGTCGGATGCGCCACTCCGCAGGGGGCCGCCCTAGCTGGCATTGAGGCAACCGGGACCATGCCCCATGCCTTGATTCTGTGTCTCGGTGACACGCTCAAGGCAACCGAGGCTTTTGACCGCCATATCGACGCCGAGGTCGAGCGAATTGCACTGGTTGATACCTTTAAGGACGAAGCCGAAGAAAGCTTGCGGCTGGCAGAAGCCCTAGGCGAGAAGCTGTGGGGCGTGCGGCTGGATACTCCCAGCGAGCGCGGTCGCGTCACAGCCGAGTTGGTTGCGGAGGTGCGCGCGCGGCTCGACCAAGCCGGGCATAGCCATGTAAAGATCGCGGTCTCTGGCGGCTTGGACGCCGAGCGGATCGGATATTTTCGGGAGGCAGGGGCACCGGTGGACGCCTTTGGGGTCGGTAGTGCGATTAGTGCCGCCGCGGCGATTGATTTTACTGCGGACATTAAGGAAGTAGATGGTTGTCCCGTGGCCAAGCGGGGGCGGATACCGGGGCTTACTGAAAACCCCCGGCTCAAGCGATTGGAACTCTAAAAGGAGCGTGTTATGAACAAATACGATTTTGGTAGTGGACGCACAGATCCCGGCTCGTTCCCCACGGAGGCGCTGGCCGAGGCAGCGAGCGAGGCCGTGCGCGAGCTAGGCGCGGCGCTAGTGAGCTATCCCGGCGACATGGGCCATCAGGGCTTGCGCGAGGTCATGGCCATGCGCGAATCCAAGCGCGAAGGCATCGACGTGTCTGCCGATCACATCGCGTTGATGAACGGCTCCATGCAGGCGGTTACGCTGGTGGCCGAGGCGCTGATGGAAGGGGCGGGGGACGTGATCGTCACCGAGGAACTGACGTATTCCGGGACGATTGGCGCGTACAAGCGGTTGGGAGCCGAGTTGGTCGGGGTACCGCTCGACGAGCAGGGGATGCGCGTCGATGCGCTGGCCGACGTTTTGGCGGATTTGCGCCGCAAGGGTACCCCGCCGCGCTTTATTTATACCTTGGCGACCTACCAAAACCCCACCGGCTCGGTCATGCCGAGGCAGCGCCGCCTCGAACTGCTCGAAGTAGCGCGCTACTACGATACCATTGTGGTGGAAGACAACTGCTACGGCGACGTGCATTTTGAGGGGCCGGAAGAGCCGGCGCTCTACGCGCTCGACGACAGCCCCGACGTCCTGTACATCGGCTCGCTGTCCAAGATTTTGGGGCCTGGTGTGCGGTTGGGCTATTTGTTGGCTCGGCCGCCCATGCTGGGGCGGATTCTCGACCGCCGCTACGACGGGGGCAATAGCTTGCTGGCGGCTGCTAGCTGCGCGGCTTTGTTCCGCGACCGGCTGTGGCAGCACCTAGCCGAAACCAACGCCATCCTCAAGGAAAAGCGCGACGCAGTCTTCGCTGGCCTTGAAGAGAACGCGGGCGATCTGTGCACATGGTCGCGGCCAGTGGGCGGCATGTTCATTTGGATCGAGTTCCCCGAAGATGTGGATCGCGATCGCCTCATGGCCCTGTGTGCCGAGCGCGGCATTGTGGTCGCGAGGGGGCAGGGCTTCCACATCCGGCGCGAGGACGTGCCGGCCATACGTCTCGCTTTTGGCTTTGCCTCGCTGGAAGCCGTCCGCGAGGGCGTGCCGTTGTTGGCCGAGTGCATCCACCAGGCGCGGGTCCCCGTGATGGCCTGATGGGGCTGCCCGCAATCGCCTTGGTGCAGATGGAGGTCAAGCCCGGGCGGCCCGACCTGAATGCGGAGCGGATGCTGGCCTTTATCGCGCAGGCGCGGGAGGCCGGCGCTGAGGTCGTGGTGTTTTCCGAGCTGTGCATCAGCGGCTATATCCTCGGCGACTTGTGGGAGATGGACGCTTACGTGGAGGATTTTGCCGGGTACAGCGACGAGATTTGCTGGGCTAGTACCGAACTAACTGTAATATTTGGCAACGTGGCGGTGGACCCAGTCCACAAGGGTCAGGATGGACGGAGGCGCAAGTATAATGCCGTCTATGTGTGCGCCGACGGCGAATACGCTGTGCGCGAAGCCGTGCCCGCCGGGCTGCCCTGCGGCGTCCACCCCAAGACCCTGCATCCTAACTACCGATTTTTTGACGACGACCGGCACTTCTTCTCGCTGCGCCACTTGGCCGAGGCCGAGGGCCGGTCGCTGGGGGACTGGTTGCATCCGTACAAGGTGCGGCTCAAGGACGGACGGTCCTTTAGCTTTGGCGTCCAGTTGTGCGAGGACATGTGGTGCGAGGACTACTGCCACAGCGGCGAGCCCCTCGACACGCTCGCGCTGTATCGCCGCCGTGGCGCTGAGGCCGTATTCAACCTCTCGTCCTCGCCCTTTACTTGGCAGAAAAGCGACAAGCGCAACCGCGTGGTGCGCCAGATACTGGCGCGCTCGCCCCTGCCGTTCTTCTACGTCAACCAAGTTGGAGCGCAAAACAACGGCAAGAACATCATTGTGTTTGATGGCGACAGCACGGCGTACGCGGCCAGTGGGGACATTGCGTGCCGCGCGCGTCCGTGGCGGGAACAGCTCGTGATCACGGGCCGCGGCGAGGCCGCGCCGCCCCAAAGCGAAATCGAAGCCCAGTACGCGGGTATCCTCACTGGGCTGCGGCACTTGGATGACGTGCGCGGCGCAAAGAGCAAGTTCCTGATTGCAACGAGCGGCGGCGTGGACTCCAGCGTGGTCTGCTGTCTGCTGGAGCGCGCCTTTGGCCCAGAGCGCGTGTTTGCGGTCAACATGCCGACGCGCTTCAACGCCGCGGTTACCCAAGACAATGCCCGCTCGCTGTGCGCTGCGCTGGGCGTCGATTACCTTTGCTGCCCGATCGAATCGCTGTACGAGGCTGTAGCCGCGCTCGTGCAGGGGGCGGAATTTTCCGTGGGGCAGGGCGAGTACACTCGGTTGGTGGATGAGAACGTGCAGGCGCGTATCCGTTTTGCCGATGTGCTCTCCGGCTTAGCGGCCAAATACGGACTCGTGTTCACGTCCAATGGCAACAAGACCGAGGTCGCCTTGGGCTACGCCACGCTCTACGGGGATGTCAGCGGTGCGGTGGCTCCGATTGCCGACCTGTACAAGGTGCAGGTCTTCGCGCTGGCGCGTTTTCTCAATGAGGATGTCTATGGCCGCGTCGTGGTGCCGGAGAATTTGCTCGATGGCTCGGTGGTGCCCAGTGCTGAGCTGTCTGAGGCCCAAGACGTAACGCAGGGCTTGGGCGATCCGATTAAGTACGGCTACCACGACGCCGTGCTGCGGCAATTCATCGAATACCGGCGGCACAGCAGCGATTTGTTACAGTGGTTTATAGAGGGAGTGTTGTTAGAGAAGTTGGAGTGGGACGATGAGGCGCGTTTCCGCGCGTACTTCCCGGACGCGCGCAGTTGGATCGAAGATCTCGAATGGGTGGAGCGCCAGGTGCGGATCAACTACTTTAAGCGGATTCAAGCGCCGCCGGTCATCGTTTTGAGCAAGCGCGCCTTTGGCTTTGATTTGCGCGAGACCCAACAGCCCCCGTACGCGCCGCGCCGCTGCGAACAGCTAAAGGCCGAGGCCCTGAAGGTGCGGATTTGAATGACCTTTCAACAGTGAAGGAGCTTGTCTTATGACCGACCCGATCCTGCTCACTGACGAGCAGATGCGCGAGTTTATCGTCAATGGTTATCTGGTCTTCGCGCCGACCGTGCCCGAGGGGACGCACGAGGCGTGCTATGAGCGGCTCAACCAAATCATCGACTCCGAGCTAAACCCGGGCAACAACATCCTGCCGCGCGTGCCCGCCATGCGTCACGTGCTCAACTCGCCCGAGGTGCGCGGCGCGCTCATCAGCGTCTTAGGCCCGAACTACTTGGAGCATCCGCACCGCTACTGCCATCCGCTCAAGCCGGTGGAGGAACCCGTGCCCGAGGCCGAGGCCGAGGAAAGGCTGCGCCGCAACTGCCATCAGGACGGGTACACGCCGATGGGACACCCGCGACAGCACTATCTGCGCTATGCGCGGATCATGTACTACCCGCAGGATTCGCCGGTCGAGTTAGGGCCGACGCACGTGATTCCGGGGACGCAGTTCAATCGCGGATTGACCGACGATGATCGGGCGCGCGCCTTGCCATTGGCTGGCCGGGCCGGCACGGTGTCGCTGACGCACTTCGACGTGGGCCACGCGGCCGGCGTCAGTCTGCTGCCGAGGCACCGGCACATGATCAAGTTCATCTACATGCGAGCCTCCGAGCCGACGGCACCGACTTGGGACTGCAAAAGCATGCACTGGCAAAAGCCCCAATGCATTGAGTCTCCCTACGATCTGGAACTGGCTTGGGCGCACACTTGGGACTGGCTCTGCGGCAAGCGGGACCGCTACGATAGCTGGCCACAGGCCACTGGAGACGTGGCGGCTCTCATTGCTCAGCTCGATCCAGAGGTGGACTTAGCGCAGCGGCTGGCGGCGGCACAGCAATTGGCTGGATTCGGCGTTGATGCCGCGGCAGCCGTGCCAGTGCTCGTCGAGTGCTTGGGCACTGATCACCAAGCCATGCGCGCGGCAGCGACCTATGCGCTGGGCGCGATCGGCGAGCCCGCGGTCGCGCCGCTGGCCAAAGCGTTGCGCGCCGCAGGTCGTGAGGCCGACCAACACGAAGCCCCGCCCGCTTGGAACGAGGGGGCGACCAACATGGAAGATGCGGCGCAGGCACTGGCGGCTGTTGGCGAGCCTGCGGTCGAGGCGCTTTGTGAGCTGTTGGAGGACGAAAGCGAGTGGACTCAAGTCAACGCCGCCTTTGCCCTCGGCGAGATGGATTCGCACGCGGCGGCAGCGATTCCGGCGTTGACGCGGAGCCTTGAGGATGGCTCGCATCGCTTGGTGCGCACGGCGCTTGTCGCGCTGGGCAATATTGCGCAAGGCGTACCAGTGGAAGTCTTGGGGCGAATGCTCTCGGCCGATCATCCAAACTGGCAGGAGGAAGCTGGCCGCCGCTGGGTGCCGCGCGATCAGGTGCGGACCAACGCGGCGATAGCGTGCGCCCAACTCGGCCAGGCCGCCGCTCCGTTAGAACCCCAGCTTTTCAGGGCGCTCGACGATTCCTGCGGTCATGTGGGCGCGTTCGCGCTTAGTGCTCTGCAACAGATTGGCTCGCCCACAGCTACGCAGGCTGTGATGGATTACCTGTACTCGCAGCGATGGGATGCAGCCATTGATGGCGAGCGGCAGTTTTGAACTGACAGAATCGTATTTT
>JAPOYQ010000858.1 GCA_026706505.1 Gemmatimonadota bacterium | reverse complement strand
GGCAGCGGATGCCGTCGATGGCCAAGCGTTGCGTGGGCGTGCCATTCTCCAAAGTGAAGACCTGATTGTTGGTGGCTATGAGCATGGTCGTCCTCCTGACGTTGGTTTTACAAAAGCCAAACCCGCCGACGCATGGCATGGCGCGCATGGTGCCGGCGGGTTTTTGTGGCAGCCTGTTAGGCCGTATAAAACTACCTCACGGCTGTTCGCGCAAGTCCTCGGTAGCCAGCGGTATTTTTTCAATGCCGACGCGCTTAGCCACCTCGAAGAGATCTAATAGGTACTTATGCGGGGTCTCCTGATCGGTCCGCACCACCAGCGTCAGACTTCGGGTGCCTTCCTTTTCCCGCAAAAGAACCTGCTCCAGATTGTCCAAGGTCACCAGATGGCGGTTGATCTCCATGCGGCCGTCCTCGGTGATCGTCGCCACCAGTTTCTTCTCTTCGACAATCTGCGCCTGTTGCGCTTCGGGTAATACCACCTGCAGGCTGTAGGGCTGCTTAAACACCGTAGTTACCATGAAGAAAATCAGCAGCAAAAACACGCAGTCGATCAAAGGCGTCATGTTCAGTTCTTGCTCTTCGTAGAGGGATTTGCGCCTAGGCCTAGGCATCAGACTCACTCCTCCCGTTCCCGCACAAAAGCGATGCCCTCAACCCCGACCTCTTTGGCTCTATCCACCACAAACACGACGTGTTTCTGAGCGCACTCGCCGTCAGCCTGAATGATGATATTCTCGTTATTGGCCTCTTCCATGGCCGTGACCAGCCGAGCCGCCAAGGCCGACGGCCGCACGTCCTCGCCCTTGATCTGAATCTTGCCGTTGCGATCGACCAAGACGTTGATATCCTTCTTCTTTTCTTCCGTGGCCTCGCTTTGGGCTGGCATGTCCACTTCCAGCCCTTTGGTGTGGAGAAACACCGTAGTCACCATAAAGAAGATCAGCAGCAAAAAGACGCAGTCGATCAAAGGCGTCATATCCGGGCCGCCTTCGGCCAGAAAGCTCTCGGGCCGATCTTTGCGATGTCTGGCCATGGGGTTGACTCCTCCCTGCGGGAGCTACTCAGCCGTTTCGTATTGTTGGCGCTGTCCGGTCGTGATCAGCGCATTGGCAAAGGCATGGCCGTACATCTCGGCGTCTTCGAGTAGATTGTCTGCTTTGCGCGCCAAATAGCGATACAATACGATCGTTGGGATGGCGACGATCAGTCCCGATGCAGTGGTGACCAAGGCTTGAGAAATACCGCCAGCGACGACTTTGGGGTCGCCGGCCCCGGCGGTGGCGATGGACTCAAAGGCGATGATCATCCCCATAATGGTGCCGAGCAAGCCCAGCAAGGGGCTGATGTTGCCGATGGTATTCAGGATCGCCAGATTTTTGCCCAGATAGGCTCGGGCGGCGGCCTCGGTCTGAATGACCAACTCGTCTTTGAGATCGGCCAGTTCCCGCTGCATGACCATAAACCGGCTGACCTGCCCGCCGCCGCCGGCGTCGGCCAGCCGGATGATCTCCTCGTTGGTCTCTTGGAATTCCCGCTGTTCGATCATCAGCGTATCGTATCGTTTCAACAGGGAAGCAAAGACGTAATTGAGCAGCCCCTTGCCTTGGTTGCACTCTTCGACGACGGCCTGTTCCCCACCGTTGCGCAGGGCGGTTTCGAGCCGGTCGAGCTCACTTTGGGCTTCTTCGGAGGTGGGCAATTGACTGAAGATCCACAGGCGTTCGATCGAATAGGCAAGGGCCAGAATAGCACAGGCGATGAGGGGCACCATCATCGGACCGCCGCTTTGAATTATTTCCCACATGGCTACTGCTCCTTGTTTTCTGAATTCTGTCTCTCTCGACAAGCGCTGACCAAGGCGCTGGCTTACTTCAACTACACCAGTTCTTCGACGGTCTGGGACTTGTACAAATGCAGGCCGATGATTTGACGTCCCTTCTCAGCGCTTGAAGTCGTACTCCATCAGTTCGGCAGTACCTTGCCAGACGATACCATTGTGACCCAGCCGACGCGCTTCGCTGACGATGCGGTCGATTGCCTCTGGTGGCCAGCCCTCTCCGTGGATAATCGGATAGGAAGGCATGTCCGCTGGTAGGTACAGTTTTGCCTTCACCAGATCCCGCAAAACCAAGTCGGCCGTGGGGATCCGATAGGCCAGCGTCGCCGGTTCGTCAGCGCCGTATGCGGCAATGGTCTCTGGCAACCCCATGCCGTCATACCCCGTAAAGCGATAGACGAGCTGCAGGGCATCCTCTTCCTGCAGGTTGGGAATTTCCTCTTGCAGAAAGCGGGCCCACTCGATGAACGTGTTGCAGACAAAGGCGGAGATGTGGGACACCAGCGGGCTAGCAAAATCGGCCATCTCACCCCAGCGCCGGTAATCGTGGCCCGCCGTCAGGGCCATGGAGGCAGGGTAGGTGTCGGTGCCAAAGGCCTTGTTAGGAGCTGCCGCGTGCACGGCCGCCCGAAAGCGCGCCAGATTGCGAACGACCAGATCACAGCGGAAGCGGACCCAGTCGAGTACTCCCGACCCTAGACCGAGCGCGTGAACCACATCGAAGAAACCAATCCCGAGGCGGACTACCTCGCCGAGTCGAGCACCGTCGAGCTGGCGCAGGCCCTCCCGGGCGCGCTGCAAGTCCTCGACCATCGCTTCCATGTCGTACCCGAGCTCTTGGGCAGCGGCTGTGCAAGAAGAACAGGTGCTGCCAAAAAGCCCTAGGGGAAAACTGCCCATGGGATAGCGGAAGTGAGTGATGTCGAGCGCGTCGAGATCGTACTGAGTCACCCAGTACACGCACAGGGCCTCGATCCAGTCTTGCACATCCTGCCGCGCTGGACAGAACATGAGGCGGCGGATCGTCCAAGCTCCTCCGTACGTCCACACATTCAGGCCTGCCTCCTTTAGCTGTCCCACAGCTCTTCTGAACGCTTCGTCGTCACCTTGGGCTGCAACGCCGGGACCGCACAGGGCTTGGGCTTGCGGGTATTCCCTCGGGTCTATGGGCCGACCATCGAAATGCCGTATGACGAGTTCGCCCAGTTCCTCTTCTGTCGGCGTGCGTCCTCCATAGGGACTGAGGGCGAGCACTTCCTCTGATAGCTGGCCTGTAAAGGAGAGAACCACCGTATTCAGACCGATCTCATCGCGCAGCCGCTCGACGTAATCGGGGTATTTGAGGACCTCATCCGTGGTCAGATAAATTCCCGTGAGCCAATTATTGGTCATTTGTTTCCTTCCTTTCGAGAGTCGTAGCAGACTCAAATTACAAATATCATGTTGTCGGTCATGCCAGTGAACCCATCAATCACTGTCCAGATACCCGCCGAGACGAACTGTCCCAGTACCATTCCCAAGAAGAAGGGGCGCAGGGCTCTAAACATTTTGGGCCCGCCATAGCGCAACGCGAGAACCTTGATCAGCCAAGCCAGAAAGATACTGAACCAAGTCCAGTCCATCACCCGGCTGCCGGCAACAGTCAATCCCAGCGGATGGAGAGGCCACCCCAGAAATTTGTGCCGCAATATCGTTAGTATGCCCATGAGCGATGCGCCAATGCCCATATTCATCCACATTCCCCCAGTCACGTCAATCGGCCGACTGACTACCGTCGATACTAGGTCGAAGGGCAGCAGATTTGCTCCCAAGCAGAACCACGAGTGGATGTTTACGCCTCCGACCCCATAAACGAGCTTGAGCATCAGCCCGAACGA
The DNA here is from genome assembly GCA_026706505.1 of Gemmatimonadota bacterium. The sequence continues at coordinate 1,597 of JAPOYQ010000858.1, read as the reverse complement.
CACGATCAGCGACACGATCAGCGCCGCGACAATACAGACAAACACCGGGCGCTTGCGTCCTTGGAAGCGCTCGTCGTCCAGTAGCTTCAATCCGTTGGCAATCGACGCCATCAAAAAGGTTCGAATATCCGAAGACCATCCGTAGGTATATCCCAGCGCCGTCACCCCCTGTGAGCCTAGGGCTGGAGTGCCGACGGCATAGAGCATAAAATTGGGCGCAATTAGGGGTGCCCGGCACGCCGCCATACCGCCCTCGACCACGATGCGAGTAATGGCTATAAAGATCACAAAGGCGATAAACAGAAACAGCCCTCCCGCCCAAAGAGGTAAGCCGGCGGCACTGAGCCAGACGAGCATGACGACCACCGACACCAGTGTGCCGATTACCGCACTCCGATAGGAGAGAATCTCGCCGGAATCATCTACATCAGGAGCTGAGGTAAACGCCTTTCTAAACACAGCTTGCAGGTGCTCTCTGGCGACCCAGCCGCCATAGAGTACCAGTATCAACATTGCCCCGATCGCGGTCGAGGAGAATATCCCTGAACTGCCGCCGTAGTGATTGACCCGCAATTGTAGGTACACCCCTAGAGTATCGAACACGCCGTCTAGGCATTTGACCACAACATCGAGGAACCAGAGCCCGAAGGCCACATCTTGGTTGATCAAATAGGCAAAGCCCATCACGGGGAAACTGATCATAAAGCGCAACTGGATCGATTCCCGCAGCAACGAGAGCGTGATGCCGGGATAGAGGGGGTTGATTTCGGGCAAATAATCGTAGTACGCATTGAGACCAATGGAAGAAGTGATGAAGGAGGCAAAGGAGAAACCTAGCCACATCAGGGGATTTTTGAAGAATCCCGCTAGCAGACCGCTCTTGTTATTCTCACCGATCATGTCTAGGGGGACTCTAATGATGGGATATATCAGCCTTTCGTGCTCGATCCACTGCTTTCTCAGGATGACCATCAGCGCGATCATCACAAAGTAGAAGGCGGCGAAGAAGACGCTCCAGTAGGCCAGCGGCTTCAACCACACAGCCCACGGAATCGACTCACCTTTCGGTAGGCCCTCAAAGAAGTACTTACACGCCAGTGGATCCTCGATGACCATCCATCCTCTGACATAGGGGGCCACTAGATTCGCCCAGTCGTTCTCGGGCGTCGCAAAGTAGGGCAGTGTCGCCATCAGGGGGATCTGGTAGTGGGTCAGCCCCATTCCCGTGATCGCGCACGAGGTCATCATCATCACATAGATGAGGATCAATTCCGCCGGCCTGAATGCTACTCTGGGTCCTATGAGCTTCAACAGCACATTGACGCCGGCCACTAAGAAAAAGAAAATGAACAGAGCCCCGCCGGTGCTGAAATCATCGGACATGCGCGAACTTCTGAGGAAGATTTCCCCGTACTGCGTTCCTCCGCTTACCAGTGCCGAGCACACCAGACCGGTGAAAAAAGCCCTCGGCGTTACCCCAGAGGAGTTTCCCACGCTCGCTTCTTTTGGCTTCTGTTTCTTCATCCTTTGTCCTACGTTGTACAACTGGTGAATCGCTCCGCATTCAGTTCACAAGGGCCATATTGTCTTGCATATC
>JAPOYQ010000713.1 GCA_026706505.1 Gemmatimonadota bacterium | reverse complement strand
GGACCGGGTCGCCCGCGCCACTAGGGCCGATCTGATCGTCCTGCCCGAGACCATCTGTCGAAACTGCGACGAAGAAGTGCCAGAGGGGCCGACGACTCAGCTATTGGCTGGCTTGGCCCGGGAGTATAGCTGCTATATCACCGTGCCGGTGCATCAAAAGGAGCGCAAGAGCGGAGCGGTCTTCAATGTCCTCGGGCTGCTCGATCGGCAGGGGGAATTAGCCGGCATCTACCGCAAGTACATCCCAGTGTACCCAGAGTTTGACCACGGCACTCGTCCAGGGCCAGGCGCGTCCCTGATCCAGACAGAATTCGGGCCGGTGGGTGGGGTGATCTGTTTTGATCTGAACTTTGGGGAATTGCGTGCCCAGTACAAAAAGCTCAAGCCGAAATTGCTGCTCTTTAGCTCTATGTATCACGGCGGGCTGGTGCAAAATTTCTGGGCTTTGGATGTGCAGGCCTTTTTTATTGGCTCGGTGTACAAGGGGACGCCCTGCACCATTATCGATCCGCAGGGCACCACGCTAGCCCAAAGCAACAACTATCAGAGTTGGGCCACGGCGCGCATCAACTTAGACTACGAGGTGGTACATCTCGATAAGAATCAGGCCAAGTACGACGATATCCATCGTCAATACGGCGAGGCCGTGCGCATTGTCACGACCGGGCAGGTGGGCACTTCGGTGATCTACAGCGAGACAGCAGAGCACACCGCAGCCGACATTGTCGATGAATTCGAGCTAGTGCGGCTAGATGAGTACTTCGACTGGTCGAGGGAACTGCGGACAGAGCATCTGGCGTGAGTACGAGGAATTCAGGAGATTTAGGCGTAGCTCAGTCACAACGCCCTGTAATTCACGGAGATAGACTCGAATGGTAGCGCAACTCGCCAGCCAGAGGGATATCCACGCTCTTTTTCATCATAAGCCAGACATATCCCGTGCGCAGATTGATGCTCTTTTTGAAAAGCACGACTTCAGTGTGTCGCGGTCGATCACTCGCCTAGGAAGCAATTGCACAAATCACGTTTTCATGGTCGAGACACACGCGCACGGAGACGTGATATTGAAGATCCAGTTTCGGCGCGTCCACGGCTTGAGTCTGAAAACGGAGTTCATCGTCGCAAAGGCGTTTCAAGGCGCGGCCGGTATTCCGGTGTCTGAGTCTCTAGTCTATGACGATGATGGGGAACCACTGGGATCTGAATGTCTTTTGATCCCGCGCGAGCCGGGTGAGTCGGGGCTCAGTTACTACTTGACCGCCTCTCGAGCGCAGCGGCTGCAGTTGGGTTCGCTACTAGGACAAACGGTCGCACATGTACACAGCCAACAATGCCCGGACGAGCTTCAATCTCAAACGCAGATGGATCTCACGTCATGGGAAGAGACGATCTGGGAAGCACTCCTAGGGGAGGAGGAGTTGGCTTCTTCCGTCGCGGCAACTTTGCCGGAACTTTCAGAGAAGCTATTAGCTGCCATGGACTCATTGCCCAAGGTCAAAGTACATGGCGGGAACGTCCTCCTATGGGGGGAAGCAGGACTGCACAACGTACTCGTGGAAAACGGTAGCGCTCTGCGGATCTCCAACGTCCACGACTTCCAATTGGCTGGCTGGGGAACCGCAATCTACGATTTGCAGCAAGCTGAGGGTGAATACATAGCCAAGCCAAGTTCGGAGCACTACGAGACCGGCTACATAGATGCTTTTCGATCTTCCTACAAGGCCGTTATTGGCGAGCCTCCTACTGAGTTATCGGCTGTAGAGGAAAAGGTATTGTCAATTATTAAAAATCTTCGCCAAGTACGGTACTTCTGGGACTGCGGCCTTTTGCATCCCAAGACACCAGAATACATAGGTGCGGCAATTGCAGATCTTGAGATCCTACAGGGGCTAAGTACGTAAATCCAAGACACGAGTATGGCCTTTATGTTCCTAACCGCCTTGTGGAAGATTAAGGAGGAACGGAGATCCTCGTGCCTTTGGCCTGTCTATATTGTCGAGCATGATCGCGATACCTCCCTGCGGTACCTGCAGCAGGCAGTTACCACCGCCTCCTCGCAACGTGGCACAGGTGGCAAGTTAGTCAGGTCTTGGTTCAGAAACAGCAGACTATTCGGAGCAGTCCAAGATGACGATGCATTTCTCCAGGTAGTGGGGCGTGAATAAAACTTCCCGCTTCATTATAGGCCGTAGGCTAAAAATTAGACATACAAAGGGCCAGCTTCCGCTTCAGTAGCTGGCCCTTTGCATACCAACGCGAAACTCCCTAAAAATCCACCTGTATCTTCGCCGTAACTCGGTTGATGTGAATCATGTCGTCGGCAAAGATAAAGTCGCGCTGAAAGCGCAAGCCCGCCCGCAGGCGTTCGCTGAGAATCACCTCGGCCCCAACGCCCGGGACGATTCCGAAGTGAGTGTCGCCGACCTCGGGCGAGTATAGCTCGGCGTCGAGCGAAAAGTAGTAGTTGAACGGCCGACTGACGTAGGCCGAGCGCACCCCGCCGGCATAGAGGTTGATGTTTTGCTCCAAGATGCGGGCAAATCCCACCTGAAAGGCCAGCCATTCCTCGACCATGTAGCCCGCATTAAGCCCCGTAATGAGGTTGGTCTCTGTGTCCTCGGCTTCGCTCTCCATCATCGCCGCCCCCAAAAAGCCCTCGGTGTAGAAGCGGCCGTACTGGGCCTTGTAGTGGTAGCCGCCCTTGCCGTATTCGCTGCCTTCGGGGCCATCGGTGCGTCCCGGCGTCGCAGCCTGCGCCCCAACGGCCAGCGCCAGCAGGGCGATCAGTGCAATACGTCTCATGTTCCGTGCTCCTTTCCCTAGAAGCCGATGCTCCTCTTCTGGAAGTGCTTGGTGATTTCCTTGTGGTCGGTCCAGACGATCTCAGTGGTCGAGATGTCGGTCAGCTCAAAGGTCGCCTTGTAGTAGATGACTTTGTCCTTGCCCACCTGCTGCACGGTCGAGGTGATGACCCCGCCGAGCAAGAAGCGCGCACCGCGCTGGTTACCCGGTCCTTGAGCCTCGTCCGGACGCACGTAGCCCGAGTCTTGATACTCGTACTCTTGGGCGATTTCTAGCCGCGCTGCCTTGTCGAGGAACGTGAACTGCCCGCTCTGGATGAGCGCAGTCTTGACGTGGTCGTACAGCGCCTGCATGTCGATGTGCTCGGTGGTCTTGTTGCGCGGCATCTCCAAGATGACAACCGGCTTTTCAGCCATGGCCCGGGCATCTGACCAGACCTCCATCGAGCCAATCATCTTCTTAGCGACTAGCTGCATGTCGTTCTGGTTCCACTTGTCGTCGAGCATGGAGATCTCTTCTGGATCTCCGTACTCGCCCTTGGTAAAGGCCCTCGGGCCGCCACAGGCCGCGAGCCCCACAGCCAAGGCGATTGCCGCGAAAACGTAGCGTTTCATCGTAAGCTCCTTTCAATCCCATTCGCACTGGAAATGGGTGCGCACTAAGTGCCAGCGGTTGGCCAGCATCGCGTCCTGCCGGTAGAGCACCTGAAGGCTGCACTGGCGCTCCAGCGACGCGGCTGGATACTCGAACTCGAACTCCTGCACCCCTGCCCGGTCCGCCTCGGGAATATCGGCTGAAGTGTAGATATCAGGTTTGGTCGAGGTAAAAACTAGGGCCTTTTTGCTGCCGTAGGTCTTGAGCGGGACCTCGGAGGCAAAGGTCACGCGCCGCACCTTTTTGGGCAGCAGCAGATCGGTGTTGTCGATCAGCGCGTCGCGCTGCCAGCGACCGGCGAGGATCGCCTGCAAGTTGCCGATAAAGACCCGCTCCTTGTCGCCGTCGGGCACGATCAAGTAGAGATAGCCCTTGCGCGCCTGCGTCGATACCGTAGCCTCGCCACCCAAGCCCTCAAAGTCGAGGGCGATCGTCAGCCCGAACGAGCGGTTGGGCGGCAGCGCGTGGAGCGATACCGCCTGGATTACCTGCTCGGCAACGCCGGCTTTCTTCAATTCCACCAGGGCATCTACCGAGGCGTCGCAGACGCAGCGCCGCTCCTCGAGCATTTTGACGATTGCATCGGTATTGAACTTGTTCGCGCTCAGCTTGCGCACGTCGTCGAGGCTCATCGGTAGTTGATCTGAGCGCTCGTAGTAGCGCTTGGGTAGCTGGCCGCCGTCCCAATCGACGATATTGATGATTGCCCCTTCCTCCAGCGGGTCCGTGACCTGATCGGCAGCCGACGTACTCTGCTGCGCAGCGGCCGGCAGCGCCACCGCCAGCGCGGCTATCCATAATTTGACGTACATGATTGTTTGCTCCTCAGCGAAAAGTGCGAAAGTTTAGAAAGACCTTTTCTCCATCCGCCACCGCCACTTCGGGCAACGTCTCTACGGCTAGGACCCTTCCCCGGTCGTCGAGCAATTCTAGGGTCGGAGCAGCGGTACCTGGGGTCACTGCTAGCCGGGCGATGCGGATGGCGTGCGGTAGCGCCAGCCAGCCGCGCGTGTCGGCCGCCTCGGTTGCCACGCCGAAGAGGTTGACCAAGCCTCCCAGCGCTTTGCCCAGACCCTCTTTGGCCCAGTCATTATCGTCGTCATCGTCGTCATCGTCCTCAAAGGCTTTTTCGATGCTTTTGGACGCTAGGTACTTGGCCAAATTGCGGGCGACGGCGCGCAGTAGGATAGTATCGAATTTCTGCGCAAAAGTCCGCTGGGCAATCGCGTCCAAGTCCTCGGCTGTGGCCGCCAGCGCACTCTGGTCGCCAGCGCGCAACCGCACCCCGGCCACTTGCGAGGGCACCTCCCGGTATTCGGGCAGCGCCACCCTAAGCCAGTAATCCACGTGCCCGCGCTTATAGACGTGTGGGTGGTGATAGCGATGGACGGCCCGCTCCGACACCGTCCACACCTCCCACTTCCCTTCGTCCTCCAGAATCGGCACGCTGAACTCGACCTGGTGCTTGCGGGGCACAAAGCCGCTCTCGACGAAGACTACCAACTCGCCACCGGAAGTCGGCTGAATCTCCGCTGGCTCAAGCTGGTAGCGCTCCGTGTATTCCGCAACCTCGTCTTCGTATCTCAGCCGCTTGGCCAGCCGCACTAGGTCAATTATCAGCATCCGGGGCGCTTGCAGATCAAAGGCTGCTTCGTAGGCTTGATAGCCCTTTAGGGCATCTTTGTAGGAAATGTACGCGTCGTTCCACTCGCCTTCAGCCTCAAAAAAGAGACCCGTCATGTACTGCAGAAAGGCGTCGTTTTTATAGCTGAGCTCGTACTCGGCTTGTTGCGCGTAGTTTTCGAGCTTCAGATTGGCCTTGCGGCACTCGACTAACGCCGCCTGCCGGTCGCCCAGCCGGGCGTAGTTCATGGCGCGGT
>JAPOYQ010000607.1 GCA_026706505.1 Gemmatimonadota bacterium | reverse complement strand
GACAAAGTCGCCGATGGGGACTTTGCCACTGTAGCGAATCGCGTTTTCAGCGCGCTTGCGGATGACGTAGAGCTTGCGCTCAAAGGCCAGCGCATCGTCGCCTTGCACTTCGCCGCGACCGATAAAGACTTGGCGCTGCAACGGCTCGCGCAGCTTGGCGGTGTAGCCCAAGGCGGCGTTGTACGTGGGCACGTCCCGCCAGCCGAGCAGGCGCTGGCCCTCTTCTTCGACGATGCGGGCAAAGTGATCCTCGCAAACTTGGCGTTGGACGGGATCGGGCGGCAAAAACAACATGCCCACTCCGTACTCGCCCGGCGCGGGCAGCTCAAAGTCGCAGATGCCACTAAAGAACTTGTGGGGCAACTGCACCAACATGCCGGAACCATCGCCCGTGTTGGCCTCGCAACCGCAGGCGCCTCGGTGCTTGAGATGCTCCAAGACCTCCAAGGATTGGCGCACCACCTTGTGCGACTTGTGGCCCTTGATGTTTACGACAAAGCCAATCCCGCAGGCGTCGCTTTCGCGGGCGGGGTCGTAAAGGCCCTGCTTTTGCGGGTATCCGTGGATCATTTTAATTTCCCTTGCTCAATCTTCTAAAAAAGAAGTTTTAATATATGAATTACAGCTACGTTGTCAAACACCCTTACGCCAGTTTCCACAATTTTCTTGAAACATCCCTTGACAGCACTACCCTATATGGCCTAAATTGTGCTAACTTTCACTTCAAAATGGACAATTCAGGCCATGAGATGTTTTGACAAACAAGAGCGGCAGATCGTCCGCACCCTCATCCGCAATCCCCGCTGCTCGGACAACCGCATCAGCACCTTGACCGGCGTGCCGGTGCGCACCGTCAGCCGCAAGCGCGCCCGCCTCGAACAGGAAGACATCCTCTTCTACTACGCGGCGGTCGATATGCAGGCTCAAGGCACGGGCCGCTTCTCGACCCAGCACATGCTCACCATCAAGTTCAAACTGGGCATCACCCGCAGCCAGATAGTGCAGGAAATCCTCTCTGAACCCAATGTCGCCAACGTCTTCAGCGAGCTAATCCGCGACAGCTATATCGCAGAAGTAGATGGCCACATCGCGCTAGTGATGGTCGTCGAAGGCGAGTCCGACAGCGATGTGGCCGAAAGTGTCCAGGGCAAGATCATTCCCTCGCTACAAAAAAACCACGGCGAGGACTCAATCCAAGAAATGCAAACCATCCGCCTGTTGGACCCCATCCGGCGGCTGCACAACTATTTGCCCATGGTAAATACGCAGGCGGGTTTCATTGTGGAATCTTGGCCCAACGACGCTATTTTCGTCGAGTAACAGCCCTATCCGCTCTCCTTTACCGCGGCCACCAAATCCAACACAGCTTCCTTGGCGCTGCCGAAAAACATCAGCGCATTTTCCGCGGCAAAAAGCGGATTGGGCAGCCCGGCAAACCCCGGGCTCAGGCTCCGCTTAATCACCACCACCGTGCGCGCATGATCCACGTCGAGGATCGGCATCCCGGCAATCGGCCCGGAATCCGCGTCGCGGGCTAGGGGGTTGACCACATCGTTGGCACCGATAATCAACGCCACGTCGGTCTGCTGGAAGGTCGGATTGATCCGATCCATCTCCACTAACTTGTCGTAGGGCACTTCGGCCTCGGCCAACAACACGTTCATGTGGCCCGGCATCCGGCCCGCCACCGGATGGATGGCGTATTCGACCTCGACGCTGCGCTCTTCGAGCAAATTGGCCAAGTCCCGCACGGCGTGTTGCGCTTGGGCCACAGCCATGCCGTAGCCAGGGACCACCACTACGCGCCGCGCCGTGTCAAACAGCAACGCGACTTCCTCGGCCGAGGTTGACTTGATCTTGCCGGCGTAGACCTCGTCGTCGCTAGTTCCGCTTGCGACCTCAGCACCGACGCCGCCGAAGAACACATTGCCCAGCGAGCGGTTCATGGCCCGGCACATGATTTGCGTCAAAATCAGCCCCGAGGCCCCCACCAGCGATCCAGCGATAATCAGCACGTTGTTGTCGAGCACAAAGCCAGTAGCGGCCGCCGCCAGACCCGAACACGAATTGAGCAAGGCGATCACCACCGGCATATCAGCTCCGCCTATAGGCAATACGAGCAACAAACCCAACAGCGAAGCTGCGCAAACCATGGCCCAGAAGGCATCCGGCTCGCCCAGCACCAGCCAAGCACCCAAGCCCGCGCTGCCGAGGGCCAGCACCCCGTTGAAAAACTGCTGGCCGGGAAACCGCACCAAGCCCTTGAGCACTTCCATCAGCTTGAGAAAGGCCACGATACTACCCCAGAAGGTCACCGCGCCGATGATCCCAGAGGCGGCCGTCGCAGCCGTGAATTGGTAGGAAGGGGCCTGCGCCTCAATCAGCGCCGCGCCAGCCACCAATGCGGAGGCACCGCCGCCCAAGCCGTTAAAAACCGCCACCAACTCGGGCATGGAGGTTATGGGCGTTTTTACCGCGAGGACCATGCCAATCAGCGCGCCGACTACTGCGCCGAGCAAAATGTATTCGCCGGAGAGAATCCGCTGATCCAGCAGGGTGACGACGACGGCCAACAACATTCCCAAGGCACCCAGCAAGTTGCCGCGCACAGCCGTGCGCGGGTGCGTCAGCCCTTTGAGGCCGAGAATGAAGAGGACCGAGGCGACCAGGTAGGCGAAGTTAATCAGGGTCGCGCTCATGCGCTAGTCCCGCCTCCTGAACATCCCCAACATGCGATGCGTCACCATGAACCCACCCACTACATTGATAGTGGCGAAGATAACAGCCGCCAATCCCAAATAGGTCGCCAAGGCCGAATGCTCGGAACCGGCCGAAAGTATCGCGCCGATCAGGGTGATACCAGAGATGGCGTTGGACCCGGACATCAGCGGCGTATGCAGAGTCGGCGGGATCTTGGTGATGATTTCAAAGCCGACGAAAACGGCGAGTGCAAATACCGTCAGTGCGGCTACTAGGACATCCACTATGAGCTTCCTTTGCGAATGCGCGGATGGACGATCTCACCGTCGCGCAACACCAAGGTTTCGCGCGTGATTTCGTCTTCCATGTCGAATTGCAACGCTCCCTCACCCACTAAATGCCGGAAGAAGGTAGCGATGTTGTGCGAATACATTTGGCTGGCGTGGTGCGGCACGGTCGCCGGTAGATTGAGCGGCCCCATGATCTGCACTCCCTCCTCTATGATCGTCTCCCCAGGGCGCGTCAACTCGCAGTTGCCACCGCGCTCAGCAGCCAAATCGACGATGACCGACCCCGGTCCCATGCTCTGCACGGCCGCGGCCGTAATCAACAAAGGCGCTGGTTGCCCCGGTATGGCGGCCGTGGTAATGATCACGTCGCTCTGGCCGGCGACTTTGGCCAGCTCCTCGCGCTGGCGGCGGTAGAACACCTCGTCTTGCGCCCGCGCGTACCCGCCCGCGTCCTCGGAATCGCCGGCATCGATGTCCAACTCCACGAACTCGGCCCCAAGGCTCTCGACCTGTTCTTTGACCGCTGGCCGCACATCGTACGCCCGGATGACCGCTCCTAGGCGGCGGGCAGTGGCAATGGCCTGAAGACCGGCGACCCCAGCGCCGACGACCAGCACCCGGGCCGGGGTCAACGTGCCAGCGGCTGTCATCAAGAGCGGAAACATGCGCGGCAGGGCCGCAGCGGCCAAAAGCACCGCTTTGTAGCCGGCAATCGTGGCCATAGACGAGAGCACATCCCTGCTCTGGGCGCGGGTACTGCGCGGAATCAGTTCCATGGCGAACAGAGTCGCTCCGGCATCGGCCAGCGCAGACAGCTCCTGGCCAGCGGTCAGCGGGTCCGAGGCCCCGATGAGAACTTGCCCAGAGCGGATCCGAGCCAAGTCGGCGCGGCCAGCCTCTGGGTTCGCGCCGAGCGTGCGCACCTGGAACACCACGTCGGCGCGCGCAAACACCTCGTCGCGGTCGGCGGCGATCTCCGCGCCGCGGTCGGCATACGCCGCATCGGCATAGCCGGCTGCGGCACCTGCGCCCGGCTCTATTAGGATGTCCGCATTGCAGGCCGACAACCCGGACACAGCCTCTGGGACCAAGGCGACCCGATGCTCACCAGCAAAGGTCTCTCGTGCGATACCAACGATCATTTATCAGTGATGGGACACCAGCTTGTCGTGGTGTTTTTTGAGCTGACTCTCGATCTTGGACTCGGCTTCGGCGAGGGCCTTGTAGAGATTGTCCGCCGCCCCTGTGGCCGCAAACGTGCGCTGCGGCACCTTGACGATAATTTCCACTTTGTCGTCGTGCTTTTCCTTGTCGAGGACCACTTCGCAATCCACGATGCGGTCGAAGTAGTTTTCGAGTTTAGTACAAGAATTGGCAATGTGTGCTTTGGTTTCTTCTGAGATCTTGCCGTGGCGCATACTGATTCTGGGCTGCATCTCCTAATCCTTTCTGTTGACAAAAATTTAATCGCTGGTCCGCGCTTAGGGCCGCTCCGAAAGCGGCTGATAGGTCCGCTGCACCGAGCCGGTGTAAATCTGGCGTGGACGGCTGATTTTGGTGGCCTTGCTCTCCTCGTACCAATGCGCGATCCAGCCCGGCATGCGGCCGATGGCGAAGATCACGGTGAACATCTCCTTGGGAATGCCGAGGGCGCGGAGAATGACGCCGCTGTAGAAATCCACATTGGGATAGAGCTTGCGTTGAATGAAATACTCATCCTCCAGCGCCACGGCCTCCAGTTCTTTAGCTATATCGAGCAGGGGGTCGTTGATGTGGAGCTTGGCCAAAACTTTCTCGCAGCTCCTTTTGATGATCTTGGCGCGCGGGTCAAAGTTCTTGTACACTCGATGCCCGAACCCCATCAGACGGATCCCGGCCTTCTTGTCCTTGACCTGCGCCACATAGTCGCTAACCGAGGTGTTTTCGTCGCGGATTGTCTCTAGCATGTTCACCACCGCCACATTCGCCCCACCGTGCAGCGGCCCCCACAGGGCGGAGACGCCTGCCGCCACCGAGGCGAAAAGATTGGCCTCGCTGCTGCCGACCATCCGCACCGTAGAGGTGCTGCAATTCTGCTCGTGGTCGGCGTGGAGGAGGAAGATCAAATCCAGCGCGTCAACCAGCGCCGGGTCCGCCTCAAACTCGTTGTGCGGCTGGCTGAACATCATGTGCAGAAAATTCTCCGCGTACCTCTTCCTAGGGTGCGGGTACTCGATGTGGTGGCCCAGTTGCTGGCGATAGGAATAGGCGGCAATGGTGCGGACCTTGGACATGATGCGCGCGGACGCTTCGATGAAGGTCTCCTCGTCCTGAATTTCCAACAGCTCGGGATAGTAGCAACTCAAG
>JAPOYQ010000690.1 GCA_026706505.1 Gemmatimonadota bacterium | reverse complement strand
CCACCACGAGTTTCAAACCCGATGTTCTCACCGGGTTGACGCTCTTGAGCAGCTTAGTGTATAATCCTCAGACGATCGCGGCCATCGCCGACGAGTAACCCCAACCAAGAGGAATACCCATGAGCCAATACTGGATTGAAGACGGACAAACGCTGCTGTTCATCGGCGACAGCATCACCGACTGCGGTCGCCGCGGTGCCGAGGCCCCGCTGGGCAACGGATACGTGCGCCTGTTCACCGAGTTGGCCACGGCCCGCTTCCCCGAGCGGCGGGTCCGCTACATCAACAAAGGCATCGGCGGCAACCGCGTCACCGACCTAGCCGCCCGCTGGCAAGACGACGTGCTCTATCACCGGCCGGACCGGCTGTCCGTCAAGATCGGCATCAACGACCTGCATAGTCATTTGCGCGGTGCCGAAGACGGCGTCGATCCAGTCCGCTTCGCCGCCGTCTATGAACAGATATTGGAGATCACCCAAGACGAACTAGGCTGTCCCCTCGTACTGCTCACCCCGTTTTACATTTCCACCGACCACAACGGCCAAACCTTCCGCAGCCAAGTGCTCGAACTATTGCCTCGGTACATCGAAGTGGTCGAGCAACTAGCCGAGCGCTTTGACGCCCGCCTAGTGCGCCTGCAAGACGTTTTCCAACAGCAGCTTCAGTACCGCGACGCCGATACGTTCTGTCCAGAACCAGTCCACCCCAACCAAGCCGGACATTTGATAATCGCCCAAGCCCTGATGGACGCTCTGACCGCGTAGCGGGGACGAGCATAGTCTCGCCATCGTCGAATCTAAGCAGCGGAACTTATTATTCTCCTGCTACGTCGGTTAAACAGACGTCAGTTAAACAGGAGAACGCGCATGATGCTGCTTCGCTTCGCACTATTCGCTCTCGCCGTTGGTCAGTGGGGTTGTGGAAACGACGGGGATCCGGCACCAACGGCGGCCGGTCCAGTAGAAGCGGTGCTGCGGCCAACCGAGGTGCTACGGCCAACCGAGGTGCTACAACCTTGGGACCTTTCGTCCATAGTCCCAATTGAATCGGTGCGCACCATGCCCTCCGGCACCCGCACTTTCCTCCGCACTGAATTTGCCAACGGCGAACTGGCCGATCTCGAAATGACGTTTATCCAAGTGGTGGATGATTTCTTGCCGCCCATGCCAGTTTACATGTTTGAAGCCTCGGACCCTGTTTTGATACAGCTCGGGGGCATTGCTCGGGGCATGAGTGGTTCGCCCATTTTTACGAAGCAGGGCACTTGGGGTGCCATTGCTTATGGATTTACTGGCCAAGACAACCCGCCCTATTACTTTTTTGCCACTCCCATAGAATGGATCATCGGCACTCGGGAAACGATCCCCGCAGCCAAACCCACGGCCACTTGGGAAGGACACCGCATAACTCCCTTGGAAACTCCCTTGCTGAGCACCGGACTCAATCCGCTGCTAGCCGGGAACTCGTCCATCCTAAGCGGCACCATTTCCGCTGGCCTGACCAAAGAGCGCCAAGTTAGTTTTGAGGCCGGTAGGCCACTGGCCGTTGGGTTGCTCCTTGGTGAGCTTACGCTGGGTTCGTTTGGAACCATATCGCACGTTGATGGCAAGCATATTTATGGGTATGGGCATCCCATGTTTGGCACGGGGCCGGTTGAGCTGCCCATTATAGAAGCGCGGGTACTCGGCGAAATTTCCCATTGGCACGCTCCGTTCAAGTTTGCAACGCTAAATCCAACGGTGCGCGGCATCTTAACTGAAGACCGTTTGCCCGCCGTGCGCGGCGTACTCGACGAGAATCCCGCATTAATCCCGCTTAAAAGCGTCTATACTTTTCCTGCGGGGGGCACCGCTGAACTGGACCACCAGCTAGCCATCAGCATAGACCCACAGATCGCGCTCGATCTCGTCGCCGCTGCACTGGTCTATCCTCTATGGAATCGGGTCGAAAATTATCCAGACTACAGCGTCCGCGTTGCAACGGATATTTCCTTTGTCGGCTCCGATTCAACGCTCGCACGCTCCCGGCTCTACTCCGAGTCGCAAAGGGGGCTCTACTCCTTGGTTGACGCTGCTGTTTGCGAGTTGTCACGCGTACTCGAGCAACTAATGATACGGCGGGATAACGCTTTGCAACTGCGCGCTGCTGAGGCTCGCATCGAACTGATCCCCGAGCCTCGGTTTGCCACTATAACGGCAATTGCGGCCAACTCCTACGTCACTCAGGGGAACACCTTATCTATTACCACTTCGCTGCACGTGGGCGGAATGCGAGAGCAGGACATCGAGCTGGCCCTCAACATACCGGAGACCCTACCCGCTGGAAGATACCAACTCAAAGTGGGATCGGCCGCAGAATTAGCTGGAGTATCAGAGGAAGAAGAATGTAGAGACGATGAACCGTTCGGATTCTTTTCACCGCCTGATGATTCGGAGAACGACAAACCGCTCGACGAAGTTTTTGCCCGTGCCAACAAACCCGACGATCACACCATCTTAGAAGCTCGGTTGGCTGGGTTCAGTCCCGCTACTTCTGGCACTGTTATTACCATGCAGAAAGACATCGATTTACTACTCGAAGGAGTGCATACCTTCAAGCTAGAAGTGGAGAGAAATGATATCTAATAATCCGCCACCGACCCCTCCCACAGCCGATTATCCAGCCACTTAATCAAGCCGGGACTTCCACCCAAACCTTTCACAAAAAGTAATCTCTGCGTACATTTGCAATCCTCCCCTCCTGATCCCCCCCGCTACCCAAACAGGACAGGATTCGGCCGACCATCTCTTGATGGCACGGGATAAGATTGAACTGCGCACACCGAGTACACCCTAACCTATGTAGGAGAGCATGTAATATGCCGATTCGCTTAGCCCTACTCGCCCTCGCCATTGCTCTTTGGAGTTGTGGCGACGACGATTCTGCACCAACGGCGGCTGCCGTCGATTCGATGATCGCCACGGCTGACTCCATGCTGGTCGCTGCCAATACCATGCTGGCCACCGCCGATTCGATGATCACCGCTGCCAATACCATGATCGCCGCAGACGCGGATTCGACGATCGCCGCTGATGCCGATTCCATGCTGGCCGCTGCTAATGACATGACGGCTACCGCGAATTCGATGATCGCCGCCGCCAATGCAATGGTCGCCGCGGACGCGGATTCGACGATAGCTGCCGATGCTGCTGCCATGCTGGCCGCTGCGAACACCATGCTCGCCGCCGCTGATTCTATGCTGGCGGCTGCCGGTTCACTGCTGGCTCCAGAAGCGGTTCTGCGGCCAACCGGGGAGTTAAAGCCTTGGGATCTCTCCTCTATTGTCTCGGTTGACGATATTCGCGCCATGCCTCCGGGCACGCCCGTATTCATGCGCACTGAATTTGTCAACGGCGAACTGGCCGATCTCGAAATGACGTTCGTCCAAGTGGTCGATGATTTTCTGGCCCCGATGCCGGTCTATATGGTCGAAGCCTCCGATCCCATTTTGATACAGCTCGGAGGCATTGCTGCGGGAATGAGCGGTTCACCCATTTTTACGGAGCAGGGCACCTGGGGTGCCATTGCTTACGGATTTCCTGCCCAGGACAGCCCGCCGTACTACTTTTTTGCCACTCCCATAGAATGGGTCATCGGCACTCGGGGGCTCATGCCAGCCGCCAAACCCACAGCCACCTGGGAAGGGAACCGCATTACCCCCTTGGATATCCCCTTGCTGAGCACGGGACTCAACAGTGGGCATCGGCTGCCTGAAGGGCGTTCTTCCCTCCTGAGCGGAGCCAGCGCCGCTGGTCTAACCCAAGAGCGCCAAGAGAGCTTTGAGGCCGGTAGGCCACTGGCGGTTGGATTGCTGCTCGGTGAGCTTACGCTAGGTGCGGTGGGAACCGTATCGTACGTCGATGGCAACCGGGTCTATGGGTTTGGGCACTCAATGAATAGTAGTGGTCCGGTAGAACTTCCCATAATCGAAGCAAAGATACTCGGCGAAATTTCCAACTTGTCCGTCCCGTTCAAGTTTTCAACGCTGAATCCAACGGTGCGAGGGACTCTAACCGAAGACCGCTTGCCCGCGGTTCGCGGCGTGCTCGAACAGGAACCAGACTTAGTACCTATTAAGAGCGTCTATACGTTCCCCTCGGGGAGCGAACTCGAACTTAATCACAGCATGGCCGTCGGCATCAGCCCATATACCTCGCTCGATCTCGTCGCCAATGCATTCTTTTATCCCTTGTCCATCCGGGTCGACAACGATCCGGAGCACAGCATCCGCGTTACGACGGATATTTCTTTTGACGGCACCGATTCAACACTCACTCGTTCGCGGCTCTACTCCTCGCCAGGCGGCCGGCTCTTGGCTTCTATTTTTAGTGCCTCTGGCGACATGTCTTTCGCACTTGAGGAACTTACGACGAGGTTCGATTACGCCGTATATATGCGCGAGGCCGAGGTGCAGGTCGAAGTGATTCCCGAGACCCGTTTTGCCACCGTGGCGAAGGTTACTACCGACTCGGTTATCACTCTTGGGAGTACGCTGGATATTACCACTCTACTGCGCGTAGGACGGACTGAGGACCGGGAAGTAGAGTTGGCCCTCAGCGTACCGGATACGCTATTCCCTGGCTTTTACCAACTCGAAGTGGGATCCGCCGAAACATTAGGACCCGATGAGCTACTGTTCGGCCCACCATCGTTTGGCCCTCCCACCGAGGAATCGCTCGACGATGTTTTTGCCCGACTGAATAAACCCGACGAGAATGTCCTCTTAAAAGCCCGCTTGGCATTTGTTGCGCCACCCCTTCCCGAGCCGCCGCCTGAACTGCCGCCTGAGTTTGAAGGCAGTGAGGGTGAAGGCGACGGTGAAAGTGGAGGCGAGCACGAAAATGGAGAGGGTGAACCCGAAGGTGGTGAGGACGAACCTGAAGGTGAAGGAGACGGTGATGAAAGTGGTGAAGGCGAACCCGAAGGCGTCTTTGATGGGCCTCCGCCTCCCGGAGCTTTTCCTCCCGGTCCTCCTCCTCCTCCCCCTGGGCCCATTTCTACGCAGCAAGACGTAGATTTATTGCTCCAAGGTATTCAATTCCTTGAGATAGAAGTGGTGGCAGAGGAAGTAGCAGAAGAGGAAGTAGTAGAAGAAGAATAGCCTCCTACACCCCGTTAAAACGCGGGAATTCAACCGCTTCTCAATTCCCGTTATAAGTTGTGGAGCCTTTATCTGCAGCGATCTCTTCTGCAGATAAAGGCTCCCTTCTAATAATCCGCCACCGACCCATCCCGCAACCGATTATCCGGCCACTTAAACTGCCGTTCGCGCTCCTGCCCCACGGCAATAGCCTTTTCCTCGT
>JAPOYQ010000716.1 GCA_026706505.1 Gemmatimonadota bacterium | reverse complement strand
CCGCGCGTGGGGATTTTGTCGATCATCGTCCTCTTCGTCGCGGGCGGAGCCTGCCTCTACTTCGTCGATGAGGAGCGAGGCACGGCCGCTGCGCGCGCCATTGAGGCCGCTTAGCAAAACGCCTGCGCCGTCAGCGCATACACCTTCGCCACCCGCACCAACTCGGCCACCGGCACCTGCTCGTCGGTCGTGTGTGCCCCCGTGGCGCAAGGACCGTGGGTTAGGGCCTCAATCCCGGCAGCCATAAAGACATTACCGTCGTCGATGAAGGGCTTGCCTCCCAAGGGCAGCGGTGCTCCCGTTACCTGCTCGTGTGCGGCCTGAAACGCACCCACCAGCGGGCTGTTTTGATCTACCGCAAAGGCATCGCCGGGCATGTTCCAATCCGCGAGCCGGATGCGGGTGCCGCTTGCGTCAGCTACGTCGGCGAGCAGGTCCTCCATCTCGCGGCGTGCGGTTGGCTCCGAGCCAGCCGCTACCCAGCGGCGAGTCCCTTCGACGCGGCACTGGACCGGAACCTGATTATAGATCTGGCCACCTTCAATCCGGCCAATAAACAGTGTGTCGCTGCCGACATGGGGCGCGGTTCGCTCGCGCAGATGCTCGTTCAGCGCGTTCAGCCGCAACACCACCTCGGCCCCCGCGGCGATCACGTCCGGCAGCCCGGCGGGCCGCAGAACTTCGTGTACCGGCGCACCATCGCGCTCGACCTCCACGCTAAACACGGCCATCCCGCGCCCGGCGACTGGCAACGCATCACCCAGATACTCCGGTAGCAACACCCCGTCGCCGACGAAGCCTTCGCGGATCAAGGCCAAAAGCTGGCGGCGGTCGCCCCAAGGCGCTTCGTGGTGGTCGTGGGCCGTAAGTAAGATCGCTCCCTTAGTCAGTGCGCCCGTATCCCTCAACGCCCTGAGCGCCTCGACGAAGGCGGCGATTCCTCCCTTCATGTCGGACGAACCCGATCCATAGAGCTGGCCGTCCTCCACTTTGGGCGGCACAAAGGGCAGATGCACTGTGTCCAAGTGCCCGTCGAATTGCAACACCCGCCCGGGCTGGCCGCTGTCGAGGCGAGCGACCACGGCCGGTGCTTGCGGCCAATCGGCTTGGGGGCGCTCTACGGCAAATCCCTCCGCAGCTAATATAGACGCCAACGCATCAGCCACCGCGCCAGCGTCCAGCGTCGGGCTAGGCACCGCAATCAACTTCTCAGCCGTATCAATTAGGCGTTGCTCATCGACGGCCTGTAGTATGTTGTCTTCCATCTTAAGACTCCTTTACCCACCTTGGGACTTCGTTGTATCGGCATCGGCTGCGCCACGCGGACAGAGCCACCCGCGCTCCCAGGACGGACCACTACAATTTTCCTCAAGCGCTTCTAGCCGCTGCTCCTCGGCGCGCTTCCACGGATCCTTGGGCAGATCAGCTGGCCCTTGGGGATCGCTCAATCCGCAACCGGCCAACGCCATGCAGAGCATCCACTTTCTCGCCATACTGGCCTCCGTTGCCCGCCTCTGACAATCTCCGTACTTTGACCCTAATTCGCAAAGGAGCAGACCTATGTCCACCCCCCCTGACTACGGCATCATCTACAACTGGGATGGCGCGCCGCACGGCTACTCGCCCGTTCCCCAGTCCATGGACGCCTTTCTCGACAAGACGTATGGCCCCCTCGAAGACACCCAAGTCGGTGCCCTGTTCTGGTGCGTGGGCGAACACGCCACCCGCTGGCCAAGCGACGCGCTCGAACTAGTCGGCGATCTTCACCAGCGCCGCTACGAGAACGCCGCTAGCTACACGCACGCCGAAAACATCCGCCGCATGTTGGATCGGGGCGAAGATCCCCAACAGGCCGTCATCGACCGCGGCCACGAGTTAAACCTCCACGTCTATGCCTCGCTGCGCATGAACGACAATCACTTCAATGGCGCTCAGCTAAGCGACCTCCAGACCCTGCACCACGTCGAACTGACCCAATTGCGCAAGGACCACCCCGAATGGCTCCTCGGCGAGGATACCGAGGAGTGGTTTGCCCTGTCGTGGAATATGGCCATCCCCCAAGTGCGCGAAAATCGCTTCCAACACCTGCGCGAAGTCTGCCAAAATTACTCCTGGGACGGCGTCGAACTCGACTGGCAACGCCATCCCTTCCACTTCCCCGCCGACTATGCCTATCGCCTGCGCTACATTTTCACCGACTTCATGCGGGCGGCGCGGCAAATGACCGACGAACTGGCCCAACAGCGCGGCCGACCTTTCTACCTAGCAGCCCGCGTCGCCGGCTCCATCGAGGGCTGTCACCGCATTGGCTACGACGTGGAAACTTGGGTAAAAGAAAACCTCGTCGATATCCTGATCCCGGCCGGTGCCGCCGCTACTGATCCAGCCATTGAGGTCAGCGCCTTCCGCGCCCTCTGCGCTGGCCACGACATCGCCCTCTATCCAGGTTTCGACGGCGGCGTTCCCGGCCCAGCGGCCGGTCCCGAAGGCGAAGCGGCCCGCCACAACATGCGCACCAAGGCCACGGCCATGCAGTATCATCAACAGGATGCGACCGGCATATACGCGTTCAACTGGCACGCCGACCGCGATTCAAAGCGCGAGTTGCTAACCCAAGTGGGCGCGGTCCAGACCCTGCGCCGCCAAGACAAGCTCTACAACGCCACCCACCGCTTCCGCCAGCACACCGGGGAGTGGCGCGGCGCGTACCAGCACGACCGACTGCGCGGCACCCTACCCGTCCCCCTCTACCCAACCATGCGGGAAACCGGCCCGCACTTCGACCTCGACCTCGCCGACGACTTGAGCGCAGACCCACCGGCGACCATTACTCTGCGTTTGCGTCTGCAAGATTGGGTTGTTGGCGACGAGGTTCGCTGCTGCTGGGATGGCGAGGTATTAGCCGACCCGGACATCACCTATTGCCACGGCGGCGACCCCCAACCTATCTCCGATGTCAGCGCCGCCGCTTGGCACAGCTTCGCGCTCACGGCCGACCAAGCCGCCCGCGGCCGCCATCGCATAGAAGTCGTTCTCTTGCAACGCCATCCCCAACTTGCTTGTGACTTGATACTAACCGACGTCGAGGTATTAGTCCGCTACGGCTAGGACTGTCTAACGCCCGTAGCGCAGACCAAAGAAAAAACCCGGCCACGCGAAAACCCCATCTTTCAACTCCTTCTCGTAGCGGCTGCCCGACTCAATCAGCCGCTGATGGCCATCGGTCGACAACTGGTTCAGGGAGACGCCGCCAAAGAGCGACAGATGGCTGAGCAACGAGACTCCCGTCTCAAGTTTGGTCCGCGTTAGGTAGTTGTCTTGGGCCAAGCGGCGTAGGCCAACTCCCACTTCGGGCGGCCAAAATCCAAAGTGCGCTTCGTAATCGTCGTCGAAGTCGCGGCTGATCCGGTAGCCGTGAATATCGAGGCCGAGAAAAAATCGCCGCCAGCGCTTCTGCACCCCACCGCCCACGCCCAATGCCCAGCGCCGCTGGCCGGCCTCGTCGGTAAAGCCCGTGGTAAAAGCGGTGTAAAACGAGCGGCTGCCCGAGGCGAGGGTGAACATGGTAAAGCCGACTTCGTCGCGCCAAGTGCTGAGGTTGAAAAGCCCACTCCGCGAGTAGTTTATCAACCCGATGGGCAAGCCGCCCTCGATGTGGCCGGAAAGGTTGATCGCGCCCACCTGCCAACCCTTGACCTCGCTCGCCACGTTCAACACTCCGACCTGACCGCCCTTGACCTCGCCGACGAAATTAGTAACCCCGGCCAATTGCCAACCGCGAATTTCGCCGACGATGTTGGTCGTTTGCGCCACCTGCCAACCGCGCACTTGCGAAGCGATATTGATCAAGCCCACCTGTCCGCCCTGCAACGGCCCCATCGCCCAGTTGACGCCTACGACGGATGCCTGCCAGCCATCGACCTCTTTGAGCGCCAAGTTGCCCAACCCGCCAATCTGATTGCCGGTCCGCTCGCGCGCTTGGTTGACCAGCCAAGCGAACTGGACGCCGCGAAACGCCTCGTCCTGCGTATTGGTCAATAGTCCGAGCGACAAGGTATAACCCTCGCGGGTGGCCACCTCGATCTGACGCCCCAAGGTAATCCTCCGTCCCGAGCCGCCGCGCAGCTTAGTATCCTCCGGGGTCAAGGCGCGAAAGTCGCCGGTACTCACCTTGGCAAACTCCCCTTCGGTCAAAACCAATTCGGCCAAGCGCCAGTCCTCGTCCCACGTTTCCCAAAACAGGGTATAATCCCCCGGCACCAATCCTAACTCAACCTCCCGCCCAGGGGATTTGTTCAGTTCGGCGACTAAGCGCTGCTGGCCATTGCGGATAGAGACCCGACCGGCGAGGGTCTCGTCCAGCGACAGGCCCGCAGCGTTGCGGCGCACCTCGGTCATCACCACGCCGCCAGTGCCGCGCATCTGGCCCTCATAAGCTGGGTGCTGAGTGCCTCCCACTGTCCCAAGAGTCCGAGCCCGCGTCTCGTCGAATGCGAACTGGTACGCCTCGTGTAGAGTCACCCGACCATCGCCGGTAACATCTGCTGCGCCGCGCATCCCAGAAATTAGATAGTGGGTAAAAAAGGACGCCTCGATCAGGTCCGACTCCTGCGCTGCCTCGTCGGCTGAACTCGACGTGAGAAAGGCATAACCCCGCATGTCAAAAGACTCATCGACCAAAAAGGGCGGCTTGGGCTTGCCGCCCTTGATGCGGGTTATGCTCCCGGAGTTGCAGGCGTCGAGGACGGCGATGCGAACGGCGGCGTTGGCCGTCTTCAAGGAGTCGAGCAACTGCTGATAGCCGAGGTGGTCGCCGGCCAACAGCAGGCCCTCTTCGTCAGCGTGGCCAGAGTAGTACAGCAGCACCTCTAATCGGTCCCCCCGCCGGCTGGCAGCCTGCACTCGCCGGCCCAGATCGGCCAGTCCCTGCTCAAAAGCAGCCAAATCGGGATCGCGCAGCAACAATACATCGGCCGGGTCCAAGCCCCCCATCTCCTGCAATACCTCGACGAATTGTTCCGCGTCCGAGACTGCGTAGCGCAGCAATTCGCGATCCACCCCGCCGTTGTTGGCCCCCGCTGCCAGTATCAACCGGCGCACTTCCGCCTCCACCGGCTGGGACAGACCCGCCGCGACGACAACGACCAGCAGGACGCGCACCAAAGACATGGGCACAACTCCTCAGAGACAATAGGGCGACCACAAGGGTCGCCCCTACAACGACAACACAACGACGCCCACTCATCGTCGTTGGTTGCCAACCACCATTGTAGGGGCAACCCTCGTGGTTGCCCGGGGCGGGGCTAGGGCTCCCTAGGTTTCTTTATAGTAAATCGGAATAGGCGGAC
>JAPOYQ010000046.1 GCA_026706505.1 Gemmatimonadota bacterium | reverse complement strand
GGGGATCGCCACCGAGAGGTTCGATAGCTCGGGAAAATCCCCCGGCCCGAAATCCGTCGCCCCCCCCGGCTCCAACCGCTGCGGCACAGCATCCGCATGGCTGTTGTAAACGCGGCCCGAAAAGGTGGTGCCGAAGCGAAAAATCGGCAGGTCGAACGTGAATTCCAGCACTGCTCCGTCGTGGCGGATGAGGGGAAAACTGAGACCGAAGCTGTCGTCGCCAATAAAATCCACTGCAAAATCGAGCGGCTGCCCGTCGAGTGTTACCTCGCGCACCGCCGCGATTGGTACATTGACATCGACTTCCAACCGGTCAAAACCGCGCACCTCCCCGGTGGAGCGCAGCCGCACCGCGTAGCGAAAGGTCGCCGGCTTTTCCGCCTCGGCCAGCCGCGGAAAGACTTCGGCGTGCAGCGAGTCCGCCAGCGGCGGCTGTAAGTAGTCAAAGCTCAGTTCGTCAACTTGGCGCGCCTCGAAGAGACCCGCCGCAAACTCAAAGCGGAACTGGATATAGCGGCGTGGAGTTGGTGCCCTCACCAGCTCGTCCATCCGCACCACAAACCACGGGCTCCAGTGTTCGGTATCGTCGCGGATACCGCCGCGATCGGCCAGCAATAGCGAATCGACGTAGGTCTCGCGGCTGACCTCGCGGAGAGAACGAACGCCGTCGTCGAGAAACCATTCGCGATAGACTAGCGGTGTAGGGTCGGTACCTGTCCGCACCCGCACCTCGAGGTCCGAAAAATCCGCCTGGCCAACCACGTCTTCAATCCACTCGACAAAGCCTACTGTGGCCCGGTCGCCTAAGTCGATGATATTGGACAGATAGAGGCCCTGCTGCAGAAAACCCGTGCCATAGACCTCGACCTCATCAATTTCAAAAGGCACGTCGGCCAGCGACTTGATCTTGACGAAGCGCACGTATTGCGGTGGGATCTCCACATCGACGACTGGTTCTTCGTTTTGCGCCTCGCGCTCGATCAGCACATCGGGCTGGCCGGACGGGAACTGATTGAGCCATAGTTCGTAGCCGCGCAGAAAGTCATTGTGGAACGGCGTCGCCGGCGTCGCCACCACGGTGTTGCGCGGATAGAACTGCACTCGCCGTACCCCCACCGGCACCCCAAAGTCGAGAATCACCCAAATCCCCCTCGTTGCCACCCTCGGCTCAAAGACTGTCGGTTTGCGCTCGAAGGCCACTTCGTGATCGCCGTTGACCGTGCCTATGAGCTGGCGCTCGTGGCCCCGACCGGAGTTCGGCGCTCGAATCGAACCGAACTCTAGGACCCGCGCGGCGATATTGACCTCCTCGTCAAAGTGCAGCGGTCCAATCCAACCCGGCCGGTAGTCAAAGTCGATGGTCGCCCCCGGTGTGTTAGTCAACTCAACTTGGCCGAGCTGGGCGTTGAGCACATACTCGGGTTTAAGGCCATCGCCACCCACTTTCCAAGCGGAGGTGCCTTGGTCGCCCAACACGTAAGTCTGCGCCGGCTGGCCGAAGAGACCCCCTGGCAGCACGAACACCGCGATCCCCAACCAGCCCCTCATCGGCTCAACCCCGCGTACAACGTCATAAAAACCAAACTCGCTTCCTGCGGCGCCCGCCCTGCAAAACGCCGCTGTTGGAACTGCACACCGGTAGTAGTCACTAGCTGATACCCCTGATAGGCCGTGCGGTTTGTGAGTTGGGCGACCGCAGTCCAGCCCAAGAAGTCGGCATCCACTTCCTCCCGCTCCCCCTCCAAAAGCCACAACCGGCCTATTTCCAGCCCCACCTGCAATTCAGTATTGAAGATCTGGCGACCGTAGCGGGGGAAGTAGCTGATGCCCACTGCCTCGGCCAAAAGCGGCTGCGTCCATATCAGGAAGAAGGTCTCCTCCAAGCTCGTGGATTCCAAGCGGCGCGTGCTAAAGGGCCGCTCGCGGCGAAACTCGCTTTTGAAACGAGGCTCCAAGACGCCTAGGCCCACTGGGATACTCCACTCCGCTTTGTTGATCGCGCCCAAGAATCCGCTGATCTTGCGGCCCTCCCGGAACCGCACCTCATCGATCGGGTCCTGCTGCTCGACCCAATCCCATTTGAAGCGATGCAAGAGCCTTATCTGCTTCCCTAGGCGTTGATCAAAGTCGAGGTATAGCGAGTTTTTCCAAGCGTTCCGGCCCGGCAAAAAGTCAATCCGGTCCATCATCCGTCCCGGTTCCCCCAACGGCTGGAACCACTGCCGCAAATCGTCGGGGATTTCGTCGCGCACCCGGGCACTGAACTCAAAGAGCCGGAGCCGGCTGCCCCCGGCGAAGCGGTAGCGCCAAGTGCCTAGCACATACCAAGCGCGAGTCCGCCCGTCGCCAGCGACCAGCCGCATGTCCTGTCGCCCAACGCTTACCTCAAACGCAGGCACCACCTCGACCTTGAGGTAGGCGTTGAAACCCCGATGGTCGCGCTTGTAGGGGTAATCGGGTACGAGGTCGTTTTCAAAGCGGTCGATGACTCCGTTGTGGTTCATGTCGAGGCCGAAGAGGAACTCAGGGCGGTCGGCGCGATAGCGCAGGAAAGGCTCTTCGTAGTCTGGATAGAGGTTCCTGTTTTGGTTGTGGTCGTTGATGAAGTCGCCGTTCTCGTCTAGACCCGGCCAAGCCATTTCGCGCTGGTCCAAGCGAATGCTGGTCGGTGAGTCCGTCACTGATTCAGCAATTCCACCCCAGCGCACGAAAAACGGCCGCTCCCACTCGGTCAGGCCGTTGAGGTCGTCGTCGTCATCGACGAACTCATATACCTGTGGCACTGGGTTTTTGAACTTGATCCGACCGTTGCGATCGGTGAGCCAGTAGCGGGTACTGTAATCGTCCGCGATTGAAAAGCCCTCGCCGAAAAGCATCCAAGCACCCCTGCGATAGGCGGCGTTGAGATAGCCAGCGTAGGCACTGGCAACAGTCTCGTGGTGCGCCGAGATATGGGGGTTGGGGTAGCGCGAAAAGCGGCGGTTAAGCACCAACTCGCCCAAAAGCGAGAAGCCCTGCCAATCGTTTAGATTCCAGTTGATGCCGATCAGCTCGCTCGCCGTCGGCAGACCATAATCGAGCCGCACCACCTTGGTATTGCTGTTGTCTTGGACGTTACCTGCGGCCCTAGCGACGGGCAAAAAGACGATCTCAGCATTGCGCCGCTGACCATCCGTTTGCAAGTCCGAGGCAACTTCTACCCTATAGTCATTGGCCAGCGAGAGTTCGACTCGTACCTCGCGCAGGTCGCCCGACTGCACGTCGTCAAAGTCGAGGCTGCCCATATCGTATTCGAGCAGGATGCTTTCTTCGTCGCGGGCAAACAGCCGCCCCCCCTCTTGGAAACCGCCCTCGCGCCGCGGCAGGAAACCAATATCACGGCCCCTTAACTGGCGGCCACTAGTATCGACCATGACGATGTCAAAACCCGCCAGCGCCGCTCCGACTCCGCCGCGACCGGGCGAGTCGTCCCTGATCCTGACCCACAGCTTGTCCAACGGCTGGTTTTCCAGCGAGGTCAGAATCCCGTGCAGCGGGTTGCCCTCGTCGAATTCCACCTGCGTCAGCACGTTATGAGCATTGACATAGGTCAGCCCGAAATTCCCTCCTGTGCCGACCTGATATTCGAGATGGCTACCCATCACCGTGGTCGAGTTGGTCTGTTCCTCTTCGTCGGGATTGCTCGGCCGCGACAAAAGCAGGCTGGCCTCGTAGCGCTCGGCCGCGTAGTCGAGGCGCACGCCATTAAAGCGCGGCTTGTTGAACGTCAGCGGCGTGAAGCGGGTCGCGATCTCATCGCCGATCATCAGCCGGTACGACGATGCGCCGCGCTGGTCCGAAGCGATGACCAAGCGGCTGAAGAAGTCGCGGTAGGCAGGTCGTTGACTGGCCGCCAGGTCTAGCGAGGACAGGCCGCCGCGGCGCTTGTCGATAAAACTGCCGCGCGCGCCGGGCTGATCCTGTTGCCAGTTGTACACCAGCCAGCCGCGACCGAGGGATGTGCCAAAGGTGTCGTAGGTCTCGTCGCCTTCGAGAATCAGGCTGATATAGCGCAGGTATGTGTCGCGGGCAAAGTTGCTCCCCTGATCGTACCAAGGAGCCATATAGGTCTCGGGCAAGTAGCGCGGCCCGTACCACTTGTGGATCGCCGGCGAGACATAGTCCATCTCAAAGGTCTCGCCGTGCGCATAAACCCCACCAATGCCCCAGTGCAGGAGGTCGTCGCCCTCAGCAACAGATGCCCATAGCAGGAGGATGACCGTCGCCCGCCGCATTAGTAGGCCACGTGTACCAATCTCGCCGCATGCGTCCCTGCCGCGCCGCTGTCGGCAGCAAAGCCTACCCGCACCACGTAGAGCCCAAGCGGCACCACTACACCAATCTCATCGCGGCCGTCCCACTCGACGCGCCGTTCGCCGCTGGGATGCTCGGTCCCTCTCGACAGATCGCGCACCCTACGCCCCGATAGGTCATAAATCACCACCCGCAGTTGCTTGGCTCCTTCCAAGTGAAAAATCGACAGCTCAATATCCGTATGGTCGTTGATCCCGTCGCCATTCGGAGTAAAAACCTTGGGCACCACAGCCACGTCTTTTAGCAGCCGGGTCCGTTCCAAGTCCGAAACCACCACCATTGACTGACTAGAAACGAGACTTGAGGCGTCGCCGTCGCTGACCAACTGCACTCGGTCCGGTTGGCTCGCCTGCTCCAGTTCGGCGGTAAAGGTCGTGCTTTGCAAAAAGACCTTGGTGCGGAATTTGATCTCGTAGATAGAACTACCACGAGATACCGGCTCGGGAAAAGCCAGTTCGACCTCGCCTTCCGTCCCCCGTTCCAAGACCAATTCGCCCGGCCACAACTTCCGCCCGGCCCCGACGCGCAACGCGGCATCCCTACCCGAGCGCACCGAGAGCAACTCGATTGGCGCTGCTGAGGACGAGCCCAGCCGCAGCCGGTCGAAGCCTATGTTGTCGGCGGCGAATTCGGGCCGCAGGTAGAGCACAAAATCCTGCTCCACCCCCGGCTCGACCTGCCACACCGGCCAGATTTCCCCTACCATTTTATCTACCAGCGGCGGCTCAAAGCGCAGCCGCAAATCGCGGATCCTCGCCGCTCGGAGCGGCTCGCGGGAGCGCAGCCCGACTTGCACTTGCACAAAGGCCCGCGGATTCGGCGACTTAAAGGGAACGCCCGAAGCCTCGTACACCTCGCTCCAATTGCTCCAACTCGGCCCGGCGACTAGCTCAATGACCACTGGCGGTCGGCGATTTTCGGGTAGCACTTCCCACATTTCCTTGGATATCTCGCGGCCAGTGGTGGAGTAGTAGTGAGGGACTTCAACAATCTCCTCGCCGGAGCGGG
>JAPOYQ010000584.1 GCA_026706505.1 Gemmatimonadota bacterium | reverse complement strand
CCGAGCGAAGCGAGGAATCTAGGGCGCGTGTCGCCGCTCTGGTTGAGGCGACACGCCGTTAGATTCCTCCGTATGTACCCTTAAAACTCGGATTTTTCACGGTTTTGAAAGGTGTCGCCGATGAATATCCGCACGAAACACTTCTCTCGCTTTGTGGTGGTCAGCGCCGTGATGTGGTCGCATGGGGTCGGGGATTTGCTGGCTCAAGCAGGCCATCGGATCGACCGCAGTGCGAACCAAGTCGTCGTCGAAGTAGATCACTGGGAACACTGGGAATTTGCGCCCGGTACGATCCAGATTTCCCCACTCGGAGAGGTGCGGCCCAATCGCGTCCATAAGAACACCAACGCCGCGCTGGATATCGTCGATTTTCTGCGCTATAACCCTCCAGATTATATCGCTAAGAAAAAGAAAGAGCCTGAAGACATCGTCCTGCTCGACGCCATTCAAGGTGGTTCCAACCGCGAAGGAGTCGTCGCCGCCCTAGATGGCGACTTGACCACGTATTGGGAACCCGATCCGATCGCTGAAAATGTAGATCTATCGTCTCAGTGGTGGTTTACCGTGGATTTGGGCCGCGTTGTCTTCATCAACAAGATCGCGCTAAAATTCGTCGAGGAGGGAATGGGCGATCCTTTTCTTTTATTCGATGTACTGGTGTCGGACGGACAGAAGCCAGTACAGGCAATCGGCGGGTCGAGCCTCGAGTTCTTTCCGGTGCTCCAGACGCTAAAGCCCAACAAAAGCCAGCGAACCTTTGAAGTAGAACTCGATCCAGTAGGGCTCGACCAGCGTCGGGCTGTAGGGCGCTTTGTCCAAGTGGTTGTGCAGGCCAGCGATTTTGGCCGCGGCCGAAAAGTATCCCCAGAGGAGTACGATCAGCTACCCTCCGAGGATAGAGGGATCATCGAATATAGCAAGCGCCAAGCCGACGGGCGGGAGATCGTGGTCAAGCAGGAAGTGTACGAGGCTCTCGATCCTCAGCGGCGGGGAACGATACTCTACTTTCGTCGCGAGCGGCCCCGGTTGGCCGAACTCGAAGTCTGGACCCAAGGCGACGACTTGGCCAGTGGGGCCTTGCGGCGCAATGGCTCCATTTCTATTACGGTGCCGGGCAGCATCAATCCCCAATTGATGATCGACGGCGATATAACCAGCGTAGAGGGGCTGGACCTATTCAGCATCGAGAATCGGTTAGAGGACGAGTTGTTCATTGACTTGGGCTCGTTCTTCTGGATCCATAGCCACAGGATGAGTTTCACGGAGTACGCCCCTGGGAACCATCGATTGGAATTTTCGGACGGTTCGCGGGAGGTGGACGGGGGCCTCAAGTGGATCACTGCCGTGCGGCGCGAGCAAGTAAAGCGGAGCGTCGCGGGGGCCCTCACCGTCGATGGCAATGACTTCGATCCGGTAAAGGGGCGCTTTTTTCGCTTGGTGTTTGAAGTAGAACATGTGCGCCTTCCCAACCGGAGCGCTATCAGGATGAGCGAGATACAACTTTTTGGCGAGGGGTTTTTGCCAGAGGTGCAGCTCGAGTCGGACCTGATCCGGTTGGGTGGTAGCCGCAACTTGATCTCCCTCGAGTGGGATGCGCACACGCCGCCTGGCACCGAGGTGCTGCTTCAGACCCGCACCGGCGACACCTTGGGCGAGATCGTGCACTACTTCAAAAAGGATGGGACCGAAATCTCCGAAGCGGCCTACAACAAACTATTGAGCATTTTTCGCGGCGAGACTGTGTCCGAAGAAGTCGCCGGCGCAGACTGGGAACCTTGGAGTGTGCCCTACGACGAGCCGGGAGGCAGCCCCATTACTTCGCCGTCGCCACGGGAGTTTCTCAAGGTGCGGGCGACGTTGCGCTCGGCCGCACCGGATGTGGCGGCGAGTTTGTCAGGGCTAAGGCTAAACTTTGCCGAGCCGGTGGCGCGGCGCCTCTTGGGCGAGGTAGTGCCCAGCCAGGTGGATCGGCTGGGGGCTGAAACACCTTTTTCGGTGTATGTGCGACCCGAGTTTGGCGCAGGGGATGGGGGATTCAACGAGTTGTTGTTGGAAGCACCAGCGGGCATGGAACTGACGTATGACGGGTTGTTGGGGAGCGCGGATGGGGAGGATTTTTCGCCATTGGCGGCGGAGGTGCTGGCCGCTGCGGCGGACCGGGTGCATTTGTCCTTTGCTGCGATGGAGCCGGGAAGCGAAGTGACGGCGTTGCGGATAGACTTTGCGGGGCGGCTGTTTTCTCGCGGTGGGCCGCTAAAGGTGCAACTGCGTCAAGGAGAAGATGGGGAGGGGATCTGGCAGCGCGTCGATCCAGGGGAAGCTGTGGAGACGGTCGGCAGCAATCGGCTGTTGGTGGTGGGGCAGCCGCAGAGTCGCTCGATTTTTGCGGATTTAGTGGTCGAGCCAGCGGTATTGACGCCAAATGGGGATGGGGTCAACGACGAGGTGGCGTTGCGCTTTTCAGTGGTTTTGGTGGAGGGCAGTCAGCGGGTTGAGGCGACTATCTACGATTTGCAGGGACGCTTGGTGCGCCAGCTAGCCGAGCAGCGAGATTTTGCCTCGGGGATTTACGAAATGGGATGGGACGGAAGGAACGAACAGGGAACGCTCGTGCCGCCGGGGGTGTATGTAATGCATTTGCGGCTGGATGCCAATACGTCAGGCGCTGAGCTAGGTCAGGAGGAATTGGTGCGCATGCTAGCCGTGGCCTATTAGTTCTCGTCTCGTTCCAAAAGCTGCTGACCACGCGCTCGATGCTTGCGACTCTCTTCGAGCAGGCCGAGCGCTTCGCAGGCATCGCCCAAGTAGAGGTGTCCGCGCCCATCTTCGGGCTCCAATTCGACAAAGCGTTGGTAGGCAGTCCGGGCCGCGGCAAAGTCTCCGAGCTGGGCATGGGCTACCCCTAGGTTGAAGTGAGCTTTGGCGTATTGAGGGGCGAGGGCCGTGACTTGGGCAAAAAGTCGCGTGGCTACTTTGAACTGGCGCTCTTGGGCGGCGATCAAACCGAGCATATAGGGCGGCTCGACGAGGGAAGTGTCGAGTTGGGCCGCCTCGGCGAAGGTTTGGGCCGCCCTTGCGAGCGATCCCGACTGATAGTGAGCATTGCCTAGATGCACGTACAGAACGGGATTTTCTGGATCCAGCTCGATGGCCCGCTGGAAATACCGGGCCGCCTGTTTTTGTCGGCCTTGCTCGGCGAGGAGGAGGCCGAGGCCGATGTGGGCGTCTTTGTGATCGGGTTTGATTTCGACTGCGCGACGAAACTCTAATAAAGCTTGGTCGGTCTCGCCGGCCATCTGGTGCTTCAAGCCCATATTGTAGTGATCCCGCGCCGAGCCGATGGAGAGCGATCTGTGCGCCGGCGGGGAGATTTCGGAGTGCAAGCCCCGATGCTGTTGGCGCAGGCTTTCGGAACGGGCCATTTCCCGCTTGCCCTCTTCGCGGCGGCCCAAGCGAAGATAGACATTGCCGAGGTTGAGGCGGAGCTTGGGCGAGTCGGGGTTGAGTTCGGTGGCCTTGAGTAGCGCCTGTAAAGCCGCCTCATTATCGCCCATATCGCGCTGGGCCAATCCCAAGAGAAAGTGCGCTTCGGCATCCTGTGGGTCGAAGCGCACCGCTTTTTTGAAGGCCGTAGCTGCCTCGGGTGGGAATCCCTTTTCCCGCTGGATTTTGCCCAATTTCTTGTAGGCTGGTGCCAAGGTGGAATCTGCCTCCAAGGCCGCCGTGTACGCTGCTTGAGCCTGATCTACTTCTTTGCGATAGCCGTGCAGTAGGCCCAAGTTGTAGTACGCTGTTGCTCGGCGG
This sequence comes from Gemmatimonadota bacterium, assembly GCA_026706505.1. Next base: position 1,572 of record JAPOYQ010000584.1, on the reverse strand, counting down.
GGATCGAGCGCGGTCGCTTGCTCAAAGGCGGCTCGTGCTGCTTCGACATCTCGGTGCTGGTTTTGGCTATACGCTCTGGAGGTATAGCGGGCCGTGTGGATGATGCCGAGGACTTCGTATAACTCGGAGCGCGTCTGGTCTTTTTTGGGGGCTAGTTCAATCGCGTGTTCGATCGCGCGCAGGGCTTGGGGGAATTTGCCCAGTGCTAGGTAAGAGCGGGCGAGATAGTGGTGGACTTCGCAATCGTCGGCGCGTGAGGCCAATGCCTTGTGAAAGGCGACGATGGCTTCGCTGTAGCGCTCCTGAGCAAAGGCGTACATCCCGGCACGGACCAAAGGATCGCGTTCCTTGGGGCTACAGGCGCAGATGAGGAGACAAAAGGCGGCTCCAAGCCAAGCCAAGACTTTTTTGTAGGACAGGTGAACGCGGGCCATTGAGCGCCCGTTTTTTAGGTGCATTTGCACGAGGGTCCCGGTTTGTCGATGCGGTTAGATTGCCGGTCAAAGTAGCCAAGCAGTTAGTATATGAGAAGATACGCAGTATTGTCCATCTTGTGCGCTTGTGTCGCCGCGGCAGAGGCCCAGGTGCGCTACCGGGAAGTCGCCCAAGAAGCCGGGATTGACTTCCAGCACTACAACGGCGCTCAAGGCGAATACTACTATGTCGAGACCTTTGGCGCAGGCGCGGCGTTTTTTGACGCCGATGGGGACGGCTGGCAGGACCTCTACCTGATCAATGGTGCCCATCTCTCGGGAACCCTTCCCCCGACCCCGCCCATTAACCATCTCTATCGCAACGCTGGCGATGGGACTTTCGCCGATCTCAGTGTCGCGTCTGGAGCTGGCGATCAAGGCTACGGCATGGGATGTGCGGCGGGCGATTTCGACAACGATGGGGATCAAGATCTCTACGCGACCAACTTCGGCCCCAATGTGCTGTTGAGCAATGACGGCGGCGGGCGCTTTGCGGACGTTACCCAAATAGCTGGCGTGGGCGACGGGCGCTGGGGCACCAGCACTGGATTTTTGGATTTCGACAATGATGGGGATTTGGACCTTTTTGTGGCCAATTATGTGCATTTCAGCTTGCAGAGCAATATCCAATGCCAGCGAGGGGTGCTTCGCTTTTACTGCGAGCCGAGTACCTACGCACCCATTGGGGATGTGCTTTATCGCAACGAGGGGAGACGCTTTGTCGATGTGACCAAGAGGATGGGTATCCGTGCGGTGGGCCGGGGACTGGGCGTGGCCTTTGCAGACAGCGATTTGGACGGCGATACGGATATTTACGTGGCCAACGACGGTACGCCGAATTTTCTCTACGAAAACCAAGGGACGCGCTTTGTCGAGATCGGCCTGCGAGCCGGAGTGCAATACAACGAAGATGGGCACGCCGAAGCCGGTATGGGGGTGGACTTCGGCGATTTCGACAACGACGGGTACGCCGATCTTTTCGTAACCAATTACTCGCGCGAGACCAACACCCTCTACTGGAACGATGGCCGGGGGCGCTTTGCCGATTTTACCGCCCACTTCGGCTTGGGGGCACCCAGCTATCTGCCCTTAGGGTTTG
>JAPOYQ010000164.1 GCA_026706505.1 Gemmatimonadota bacterium | reverse complement strand
CCAGTAGGTTTTAGCGTGTCCGCCAAGCAGCCACGGACCAAACTCCCGCGCTACCATTCGCTCGACAGCCTGCGAGCAGTCATGATGATGCTCGGATTGGTGCTGCATACCTCCATCAACTACGTCCCCGTTCTTCCGGTCGGTATCGGATGGCCCTATCAAGACGCGTATACAAACCCGATCTTCGATTGGCTGATCGTCTTCATTCACGTATTCAGGATGCCGGTCTTCTTCACGGTCGCCGGGTTCTTTGCCGCCTTCCTCGTTGAGACCCGTGGGACGAAGGCGTTCCTGCGCCACCGCTGGAGCCGGATAGGGATTCCGCTCATCTTCGGCTGGCTGGTGATCTTTCCGGCGATGGCCGGCAGCATGTTCTACGCGCAGCAATTTACTGCCGTACCGCCGCCGCCCAAGACCGACCTCTCAGCCGCGTCCTTGGAGCGCGTGTGGGAACACCTTCTCATGCACCTGTGGTTTCTGTACCACTTACTGCTCTTCTGTATGGGTGCCAGCGTCCTCATACCGCTAATCCGCCGCATCCCCGAGACGGTGCGAGCCCGTTTCCTCGATGTCTTTAGTCGGTCAATTCACGGGCCTGGGATCGCGTTGTCCGCCGCGGCTAGCGGCGCGATGCTGTACCAGATGCACTCTTGGTCCATTGACTATTGGGGAGGCTTGTTGCCCCCCTTGCGCATTCTCGGGACGTATGGGCTGTTCTTTTTGTTTGGCTGGCTCCTGTTCAAGCGGCGGGAAGTTCTCGACAGATTCAAGAGACCGGCTTGGGGGTATTTCATGGCCGGGCTTGTTTGCTTTTTTATCCACCGCTACTTCGTCGATACGGGTTGCGGCACCGGGCGGTTTTGCGACCCAACCGCAGTCGGCGAGCATGTCGGCGCGATCCTCTTTCTGGCACCGACGATCTGGTTCTTGGTGTATGGCTTCTTGGGGTTGTTCCTGCGCTACATGGAGAGACCGAGCATCCGCTGGCGCTACATGGCTGACGCCTCGTACTGGATGTACATCGTCCATCCGCCCCTCGTCATGGTGTTGCCGACCTTTCTTGCTTCTGTGGCACTTCCCGCGGTGGTGAAGTTTCTCCTCGTGCTGAGCGCGGCAACGGCCGTCATTTTGGTCACCTACCACTACGGGGTGCGAGCGACCTTTATTGGCGAGCAACTCAATGGGCGGCGCTATCCGCGCAAGTGAGGTGGGTCGCCGTTTGCAGCCGTGCGCTCCCGAAGGGACGCCGAATGCCAAGTATGCAGGCGTACACCTCTTGGGTTTTCAGACGGCTTCTTCGTTGGTTGACCCTCCCAACGCGCGTTGATACGTTTTGGCAACCACCGCCAAAAGGAGAAGCTCTTGACGCGCCCCGCTTTCTCGCTAATCCTCGCTCTGGTCTGCGCCGCTTGTAGCGGCGAAGGTAGCCTGCAACACGTGCCGCGCGAGCGCACCTTGGTCACCGACTGCGTCGATCAGGGCACGTGCAGCGGCCAGTTCCAAGACTACGACGCCTTTAACCCCTACCTGCCCGGCAAGGTCTCGCGCACGGGGTACAACTTCCTCTACGAGCCGCTCTACTTTTACAACGCCTACCGCGACGAAATCATCCCTTGGATCGCCACCGGGCACGAGTACAACGCAGACTATACCGAAGTCACCATAAAAATTCGGCCCAAGGTCGAGTGGAGCGATGGGCAGCCGTGGACGGCGCACGACGTGGTCTTTACGATCAACATGCTCCGCGACCACGCACCGGAACTGACCTTTGCAGTCGATATGCAGACATGGGTAAAAACAGCCGTGGCCAGCGACAGCCTGACGGCGCGCATTGCGTTGACGGCCCCCAACCCGCGCTTCGTCTTCACGTATTTCACCCACAACTTCGACAATGGCGTGCCGATTGTGCCCCGGCATATCTGGGAGGGCCAAGACCCCAAGACCTTCGCCAACTTTGATCTGGCGCAGGGCTGGCCCGTTGTAAGCGGTCCATACCGCCTAGCGCACTCCGTGCCGGAGCAGCGGATCTGGGATCGGCGCGACGGCTGGTGGGCCGCCAAGATCGGTTTCCGCCAGCCGCCGCAAGTCGAGCGGCTGATCTACCTGCCCTATATGGAGGAGGCCAAACAGGTGCAAAACCTCGCTACCAATGCCATGGACCTGTGCGCCGACATGCTGCCGCCCAACATCCGCACGATTCTAGAGCAAAACTCCAATGTGACGACTTGGAGTGGCCAAGAGCCGCCCTATGGCTATCTCGACTGGTGGCCCCTTTCGCTGGGCTTCAATGCCCAAGAGCCGCCCTACGACGAGCCGGCCTTCCGCTGGGCCGTAAACCACGCCATCAATCGCGAGCAGTTAGTGGAGGTTGGCTGGCAGGGGGCGGGGGAACCAACCCTATTGCCACTCCCCGACTTCCCTCGGCTCAGGCACTACACGACCCAAGTCCAAGACTTGCTGGAACAATATCCGGTGGGCCTATTCGACCCAGCCCGCAGCGCGGCTCTGATGCAGGAGTCTGGGTGGCAGCGGGACTCCGAGGGCATCTGGACGCGGGACGGGACACAGGCTAAAATGCTCCTCGACATCAGCCAGACCTTCCAAGACATCGCGCCGATCCTAGTCGAGCAGTTGCAGCGGGCCGGCTTTGCAGCCAACATGCGCATGACCTCGGACAACTACACGCGGATGACCACAGGCGCGGCCAAAACTTATATATTTGGCAATGGAGGCTCGGTGCGCGACCCGTACTTTACGCTGCGGCTCTACCACAGCCGCTTCGCCCAGCCCACGGGCACGGCGACGCCGACCTTCTGGCGGTGGAAAAACTCCGAATATGACGCACTCGTCGATCAGATGGGACAGACCGCACCCGACGATCCGCGCTTGGTCGGCCTGTTCAGAGAGGCGCTGGCGATTTGGCTGCGCGAGTTGCCAGCCGTACCCTTGTTGCAATTTTACCACCGCTTGCCACACAACCAAACCTACTGGCGCAACTGGCCCTCGGAGGACAATCCGTATATCAATACAGCCTACTGGCACCGAACGTGGCTTTTAGTATTGTTGCACCTACAACCAACGCGAGGCTAAATGAGGCGGTTTGATCGCGCTCAATCGGCGCGGCTGGTCTCCTCTCACTCTAAACCGAGGCGAGGTCTAACATGAAACGCAGTATCTGCATATTGCTCAGCGCGTGGCTGCTTAGCGGCTGCGGCGACACCCCCTCAGACCAAGAGCCATCGGACGCGGCCGACCAGCCCGAGGACGCCGAGGTCGAAGAATCGGCGCTAATACAGGTCCCGCGCAACCGCACCTTGATCATGGATTGCGCCGAAAGCGGCACGTGCGCCGGGCAGATCAAAGACTACAATACCTTCAACCCCTATCGGCCGGAATCCACCTCGCGTACTGGGTACAATTTCGTTTTCGAGCCGCTGTACTTTTACAATGCCTTTGAGGGCAAGCTAATTCCCTGGATCGCCACCAAGCATCGCTTCAACGACGCCTATACCGAAGTGGAAATCACCATTCGCCCGGGGGTTACGTGGAGCGACGGCATGCCGTGGACGGCGCACGACTTGGTTTTTACGGTCAACATGCTGCGGCAGAACGCGCCTTTGTTGGCCTATTCAACCGACATAAAAAACTGGGTCCAAGAGGCCGTGGCCGTCGATAGCCTGACGGCGCGCATAGTCCTGACTGCGCCCAACCCGCGCTTTGTTTTTTCGTATTTCGCCCACAACTTCGGCAATGGGGTGCCGATTGTGCCCAAGCACGTGTGGGAAGGGCAGTCGCCAGACACCTTTGAAAACTTCGATCCGCAAAAAGGCTGGCCCGTGTTTTCCGGACCGTACAAGCTAGTGCTCTCCACGCCGCAACAGCGCATCTGGGACCTGCGGCCAGACTGGTGGGCCGCGGCCACCGGCTTCCAATCCCTCCCCAAAGTCGAGCGCATCATCTACCTGCCTTACATGGAGGAGGCCAAGCGCGTCCAAAACCTGATTACCAACCACATTGACACCAGCCTCGACCTGCGTCCGCCCAACATCCTGACCGTACTCGACAAAAATCCCCGGGTGACGACTTGGACCGGGCGCGCGCCGCCGTACGGCTACGTCGATTTCTGGCCCATTTCCCTCGGCTTCAACAACCTTGAAGCCCCCTTTGCGGATGTCGATGTGCGGCGGGCGATCAACTATGCCATCAACCGGCAGCAATTAGTGGAAGTGGGCTGGCAGGGAGCTGGAATTTTTACGCTCCTGCCCTTGCCCGACTACCCAGCTCTTAGGCCGTACTTCAGCGAGGTCGAGGATCTATTAGAGGAATACGAAATAGGCGTCTTTGACCTAGACAAGAGCGCAGCCCTGATGCAGAGCATGGGCTGGCAGCGGTCCGCCGAAGGCTATTGGACCAAAGACGGCGAGCCACTTGAAATGCTCATCGACATCTTCCCGATCTTCCAAGACATAACGCCGGTCTTGGTCGCCCAGCTAGAGCGAGCAGGTTTTGACGCCGACTTCCGCAATACCCCAGACACATTCACCCGCATATCGCACGGCACGGCACGCTCCTTTATCACCGGGCACGCCGGCGGCGTGCGCGATCCGTATTTTACGCTGCGGCTCTATCACAGCCGCTTCGTGCAGCCAACCGGCCAGCCCGCCGAGTCCGTCTGGCGCTGGCAGAACGAGGAATTCGACCGGATCGTCGATCAGATGGCGGAAGTCTCTCCGCGCGATCCGCAGCTAGTGCAATTGTATCGCCAAGCCATGGAAATCTGGCTGGCCGAACTGCCGTCGATCCCGCTCTTGCAGTGGTATCACCGCATTCCGCACAATCAGACCTACTGGCGCAACTGGCCTTCGGAATACAACCCCTATATCAACAGCGCCTATTGGCACCGGGTGTGGCTGTTGGTGCTGCTTAATTTGCAGCCGGTACAGGGGTAACGCGCGAGGAGATACACATGAAATTGCGCCAATGGACTATCGCAGCCGTTTTGGGACTAGTCGCCCTAAGCTGCGGCGATCAGCAGGAAGCACCAGCAGAGAAAAAACTCAAAATCGCCGGGATTGTCTTTCAGGAGGACCAGTTCTTCCGCCTGATCCAGTTTGGTATGCAGGACGCGGCCGACAAAGCGGGCGTCGAGCTGCTGCTGGCCAATAGCGCCAATAAGCCTGACAAGGAGATTCAGCTAGTCAACACCTATATCGCGCGCGGCGTCGATGCCATTGTGATCTCGCCGCTGAGCGCCAAGGCTTCAGCCACTGCCTTGCAGCGGGCCAAGGACGCTGGCATCGCGGTGGTGACTTACAATACAACGGGAGAAGGGGATATCCCCGTCGCCTATATCGAGAGCGACCAAGGGGACTTGGGC
>JAPOYQ010000575.1:3577-5380 GCA_026706505.1 Gemmatimonadota bacterium | reverse complement strand
ACCTTGCGCCAGCTACAGCACCAGCTCAACGCCACCGTGCTCTTGGTAGGGCACGACATGGGCCTGATGGCGCAGTTCGCCGAGCGCGTGGGCATTATGTACGGCGGCAAATTGGTTGAGGTGGGCCGGGTCGAGGAGATTTTTCACAACCCGCAACATCCCTACACTCAACTTTTGATTTCCAGCATTCCCTCGTTTGAGACCAAGGGCGAGTTCAAGGGCATTCCCGGGGTCGCGCTGTCATTGTTGGAGCCGCCGTCGGGCTGCCTTTTCCATCCGCGCTGCCCCCAGGCCATGTCCCAGTGCAGCCAGCGCATACCCACCTTGAAAACGGTCGCCCCGGACCACTTAGCGTCGTGTTTGTTGCACGAGGAGGACGCAGATGCCCCCGCTTCTTGAGGCGCGCCACCTGCGCAAGGTCTTCCGCAGCGGCGGCCAGCGCTTCGGCCCCAGCACCGAGACCATAGCCGTCAGCGACTTTTCCATGTCGATTGACGCGGATAGGCCCTCCTTTACCACGATTGCCGGCGAGTCGGGCAGCGGCAAGACCACGATCGCCCGCATGTTGCTCGGGGTGCTCAATCCCAGTTCCGGCGAGGTGCTTTACCAAGGCCGCGATGTACACGACTTACAAAAGGAGGAGCGGCGGCAATTCCGCAAGGACGTACAGGCGATCTTTCAAGATCCCTTTGAGGTGTACAATCCCTTCTACAAGATCGATCACATTCTGACGACGCCGGTGCGGAAGTTCGGATTGGCTGAGTCCAAGGCCGATGCGTACGACAAGATACGCGAAGCCCTGCGCGCGGTCGGGCTGCGGCCCGAGGAAACGCTGGGCCGCTACCCGCACCAGCTTTCGGGGGGGCAGCGCCAGCGCATCACCATTGCGCGCGCGCTGTTGCTCAAGCCCAAGCTGATCATCGCCGACGAGCCAGTGTCCATGGTGGACGCCTCGCTCCGCGCGACCATTCTCTCCACCCTGCACGCGCTGTATCGCGATTTCGGCATTTCCTTCATCTACATTACTCACGACCTGACGACCGCGTACCAAGTCAGCGAGAACATCGTCGTCCTGTTCCACGGGGCTGTGGCCGAAGCGGGCCACACGGAGAAGGTGATCAAGGATCCGCAGCACCCCTATACGCGCGAGCTAATTCACTCGATTCCAGTGCCCGAGCCGGGGCGCGAGTGGATCGACGAAGCAGTGGAAGAAAAGGAAGTGGTCGATATAGAGGCTATAGAGGCCGAGGAGGCGGCTGCCGGCTGCCGCTACGTGCTGCGTTGTCCCCAAGCCATGGCCCAGTGTGCGGCCGCGCCGCCGTTTTATCGGCCGGAAGCCGAGCGGGCGGTGGCTTGTTTTCTGCACGCGGAGTCGCCGGTGTTGGAAAGCGGCGATTTAAACGAAGTGTTCTCGGCTGCGGCTGACGCGCAGAAATAATTTTCCGGAGAAATGCGATGCAGGGTCTGTTGTTGTGCTTGGTGGGGATGCTGTTGGTCGGCTGTGGGGACGGGGAGCACAAGAACGTGCCACGGAGCCGAACCTTGGTCATGGACTGTTCCAGCTTACAGGACTGTAGTGGGCAGATCAAGGACTACAACTCGTTTAACCCGTTTTTGCTGACCGGCGTTTCCAAGACGGGTTGGAACTTCCAGTACGAGCCGCTGTACTTCTACAACGCCTACAGTCCGCAAGCCGACAATATCATCCCTTGGATCGCCACTGGGCACGAGTACAACGAAGACTACACCGAGATCACCATCCGCATCCGCAATGGGGTCGAGTGGAGCGATGGGCAGCCGTGG
>JAPOYQ010000575.1:0-3567 GCA_026706505.1 Gemmatimonadota bacterium | reverse complement strand
CCACCCTCTCGACCAGCCAGCGTTCGCCGGAGGAGAGGATCGCCAGGAAGGGCATAAAGAGCGCTGTGGCGACCGACGATCACACAGCTAAAATCGCGCTGACCAAGCCCAATCCGCGCTTTGTCTTCAGCTACTTCACCAACAACTTCGACAACGGCGTCCCCATTGTGCCCAAGCACATTTGGGAGGGCCAAGACCCGCAGACGTTCAGCAACTTCGACCAAGAAAAGGGCTGGCCCGTGGCTAGCGGCCCGTACGAAATTTTCATCTCCGTGCCCGCGCAGCGGGTGTGGGATTTGCGACCTGGGTGGTGGGCGCAGAAGACGGGCTTTCGCCAGCCACCGGCGGTGGAGCGCATTATCTACCTGACGCACATGGAGGAGACCAAGCGAGTGCAGAACTTGATCTCCAACGATATGGACACCTGCCTCGACATCCGGCCGCCGAACATACAGTCGATCCTCGACGCCAATCCCAACGTCTCCACTTGGACCGGGCGCGAGTTGCCGCTTGGGTATCTCGACTGGTGGCCGGTGTGCTTGGGGTTCAACAATTTGGAGCCGCCGTTTAACGACTCGGAAATCCGCCGCGCCATCAATTACGCCATTGACCGCGACCAATTAGTGGCCATTGGCTGGCAGGGAGCTGGGACCAAATCGCATCTGCCACTGCCGGATTTCCCGCCCATCCGTCAATACACGGATCTGATCCAAGACTTGGTGGAAAAGTACGAGATCGGCGTTCACGACCCGGCCAAGGCCGCGGCGATTATGGAGCGCAAGGGGTGGAGCAAAGACGCCGAGGGCTTCTGGACCAAAGAGGGCGAGCGGCTCAAGATCGTCATCGACATTTTCGATATTTTTACGGACTTGGTGCCGGTCTTGGTGGCGCAATTGGAGCGGGCGGGTTTCGACGCCGACTTTCGCATGACGCCCGATGCGTTTTCGCGGATGGCGCAGGGCGCGGCGCGGGCCTTCTTAATGGGCAATGGCGCGAGCGTGCGCGATCCGTACTTCACCTTGCGACTCTACCACAGCCGCTTCGTCCGGCCCACTGGTACGCACTCCGAGCGGTTCTGGCGCTGGTCGAATCCGGAGTTTGACGCGCTGGTCGATCAGATGGGACAGACCGCGCCCGACGACCCGGCGCTGCAAACGCTCTTTCGCGAGGCCATGGAAATCTGGCTAGCCGAACTGCCGTCCATCCCCATCGTGCAGTGGTATCACCGCATCCCGCACAACCAGACTTATTGGAAGAACTGGCCGTCTGCGGAAAATCCCTATATCAACAGTGCCTATTGGCACAACACTTGGCTCTTGGTGTTGCTCGGGCTGGAGCCGGTGGAGGGATAGGGGGCGATGCTACAGGAGATTCATACCACTCGGATCACTGTCAGATAGGAGATCAGCCTCATGCACCAGATAACCGCTCGCGTACCCGATGGCTTGGCCAAAGCACTAGACGAGGCCGCTGCGGAGCTCAAGCGGAGCCGCGCCGACATCATTCGCCAAGCATTGGAGCGATACCTAGAGGAGCTCGACGACCTCAGCGTATCTTTGGAGCGGCTGCGCGACCCTGCCGACCCGGTGCTGGATTGGGATCAGGTCCGGCATGAACTACGCAATTCGGATTAAGCGCAGTGCGGCCATGAGGAGAAGAACCATGCGCTATCGGAGATTTGGACGCACGGAATTGCAGGTGAGCGCGGTCAGCTTGGGCGGGGCCTACTTGGGGGGCAAAGAGGATCCGGAGCGCGCCGAGGAAAACGCCCAGACGATTGTGCGGCGCGCGTTGGATTTGGGCTGCAATTACATCGATACAGCACCGCTCTACGGGCCGAGCGAAGAGTTGCTGGGCAAGGCGCTGGACGGGGAGCGCCGCCCCTTTTATCTGGCGACTAAGGTAGGATTTAAGCCAGAAGGTTTTGACTACCGGCGCGATTCGGTCTTGCAGAGTTTGGAGCGCAGCTTGGCCTTGCTGGGCCTAACTAAGCTGACGGTGGCGCAAATCCACGAGGTGAACATGGCGGGCTGGGAGCGGATCGTGGAAAAGGGCGGGACTTTGGAGGGCTTGCGCGCCGCGCAAAAACAGGGGCTATGCGATTTTATTGGCGTGACGGGCCGGGCCATTCCCCTGTTGGCGCGGCTGGCGGCGACCGGAGAATTTGATACGGTGCTGTGCTACCACGACTACCATCCCTGTGTGCAGTTAGCAGCGGAGAATGTCTTGCCGGCCGCGGAGCAAAGCGATATGGGCGTGGTGCTGGCGACGGTGCTGGCTGGGGGTGTGTACGTCGCTGGTAAGGACCAGCGCGCGGCGGTAGAGCGTCGGTTCGAGGGCGAGGAAGAGCGGCAGCGCGCTTGGGCGACGATCGCCCGGCTGGGACAGGAGGAGTCCACGCTGCCACAGAGCGCATTTCGCTGGGTCTTGGCTGACGAGCGGGTCTCGACCGTATCCAGTGGCGCGGCAAGCGTGGCGGAGCTAGAGGAAGTGGCGCAGGCCGGGGATATGACGCCGCTGGCGCATTAGACAGGGAGACGCTTCGACTCCGCTGCGCTCCGCATGACAGGACACATATGGCCAGTCCCGGTCATGCGGAGTAAAGTACCGCTAGGGATTTTCAGACAGCTTTTTAAATCCAGCCGTGCTGAGTGGTCACGGGCGAGCCGGAAGTCTGGGTCTGCCAATGCGGTCTGCGGCCGATTTTGACCTCGCGGCGGGTGAGGGACGAGGCTTCGGCGGCGAAGAGAATTTCCATGATGTGGCGTCCGTATTGGCCGTGGGTCGGCGGCTCGACGTTGAGCGCGATGGCCTCGGCAAAGCTCTTCCACTCGTGATACATCTCGGTTGGCGCGTCCTCAAATGGGACGTCTTCCCACGTATCGCCTTGGCCTACTTTGACGTACTTCTCGCCGTGCTGGCTGAAGCGCAACGAGCCGTTGGCACAAATCACTTGGCATTCAAAATTTGGCGCACCGTCCGCGAATCCCACAGCTACGGCCGTGCCGGCGAGGCCGTTTTTGTAGCGGATAAAGGCCGTGGCTGAATCGTCGGCGGCTTGGTAGTGAGCGCGGGTGCCAATGGAAGCTGAGACCGACGCGGCTTGTGAAGCCATCACCCACGTGAGCCGATCGACGACGTGGACCCCGTTGGTCAACCACATGCCGCCGCCGTGGAAACGGCTGCGGTATTGGGGGCGCCGCCCGGCGAAATTCCAGTTTTTCGACATGTAGCTGACAGCCGTGATCACGGGGCCGAGTTGGCCGGAATCGAGGATTTCCTTGGCCTTGAGGCTAGTGCTGTAAAAGTGCTGCGACAGCCCGACCATCAGCTTGACGTTGTTTTCCGCGGCCGCGGCGACCATGGCGTCGCATTGCTCTAGGTTGATGGCCATGGGCTTTTCGACGAGCACATGCTTGCCGGCTTGGCAGGCGTCGATGGTGAGCTGGTGGTGCAACTGGTGACCGAGCACGACGGCGACCGCATCGACGTCGGCATCTTCCAAGAGTTCGTGGTGCGTTGAATAGCCCTTGGGGATGTGGTACTTGTCCATGTACTCGCGCCGCT
>JAPOYQ010000120.1 GCA_026706505.1 Gemmatimonadota bacterium | reverse complement strand
ACTGACGCGGCGCATGGCCCATCTCTTTCAGCGCTCGCCTCAGCTAGGCAACATGGAAAAGGGCATGCGCTGGGCGCAGGTCATCAGCATGGGCGGCAATGGGACTCTAACGCAGGCGATCCTCAAGACCCGCCTAGGGCGCAATTTCGAAAACGACGAGTTCTGGAGTTCGGTGGTGCTTTTCCTAGTCAACAACGCGATGATGGACCCGACTTGGGTGGGACCGATCGTCGACTATGTCCACAACATGAAATTCGCCTCTCGCCGCATTGTGCAGGAGGGCGGCGGCTTGGAGGAAGCGCCTCCGCCGCAGCCCAACTTCACCATGAAGGGCCGCAGCGCCACCAAGCTCCTGCGCCAAGTCGAGGCTTGGCACGGTCACTTGAGCCGCGAGGAATACGTCAATTTTCAATCCTGGCAACCGTGCGGGATGCGGCCGTGGGAGTTGGAGGACGAGACGGACGAGTTGGGCAAGGTGCGGTGGACCGTGCAGGAGTTGTTGTCGAGTTGGGAACTGGCCGCCGAAGGCCGGGCAATGCACCACTGCGTGGTCTCGTATTCAGACCAGTGCGCCGATGGCAACACCGCGATCTGGTCGATTGGCGCGCTGCAAGAAGGAGCTGAGGAACGGGAGCACGTGCTGACGGTCGCGCTGGACATCAAGAGCCGGACGGTGACCCAGGCCAGGGGGCGCTACAACGCAGTGCCCAACAAACCGCCGAAGGCCGGGAAGGTTCGCAACGAGGTACAGGGCGGTTACTTGCGTTTGTTGGACCGCTCCGAGCACGTCATGCAAGAATGGATGCAGCGCGAGCGGTTGCGCCGCGACGATTGTCAGCCTTTCCCTCGCGGCGGACGCAGGACGGCAGATGTCCGGGACGAGGGCGCTTATGTCTGTGTGCCCCCTGATTTTAGACTTGCGAGCGCGGCACGCCCCTTGTCCGTCAGCCGATACCTCTGCAACGGACTCCTCGGTTTGTCAGGGACAGTCATTTCCAGCAATTCTTCTTGCAGAAGTCGTTCTAGCCACATTCTAAAATTTTTCGTTCGGCCCGAATAGCTCGCCGCCGCCCGCAACTCTTTACTCGTAGCGGCTCTCTGAACACAGGCTTGCAGCATGGCAACATCCCTGACTGACAATGTAGCTTGGACCCCAGCTTGGACCCCAGCTTGATCCTGATCTAGCTGCGGCTCTACCAGCGATTCTGGCTCTCCTATGTGCTCTCTCGCCTTGTCCAAGTACGCGGCGGAGAACGGGAACCTCAACCACAGACCGTCGCCGCTAGATTGTAGCTTCCACTCTGGTACGGGGTTGCCAGCTTCTTTGCACATTTTCACGATCCGCCGGATGCCCCGTCCCCAAGCTTCGATCATTCCGGCTCGGAAGAATGCGTAGGCGATTCGCGGGTTGTACGGCTTTGACGAAAGTTCCCCAGCGAGTTGATCGGCGGCCCATTCCGGCGGCAACTGCACCGCATTCCAGATCGCGATTCGGTCGTCGTACACGCGAATCTGAATCGTGGTAGGACTGGCGTAATCCCGGTGAATAATGGCGTTGATCACCGCTTCGCGCGGCACCGGAAAGGTCTCCACGCGATAAACGCCGTCGTAGGAAATCAGTGCCCTCGTGTACTTCGTGTACAGCAAGTCCATCGTCCGATCGACCTGAGTAAACAGATCGCCTTCGATAACGTCCTGATACAGCAACTCCGAACCACGGAAATAGCCGATCTTCACATAGGCTTCCATCACGAACCGGTCCGGTGCCGGATGAAAGAGCAGTACCGCAGCGCGCTTCAGATAACCCGCCTCTCGCAACTGAAGCCTTTCAATTACTCCCTCGTCGGATTCGTCCAAGATGTCCTGCGGTAAGCGTTCGCTATCGGCACCCCGCTGGCGAAACCCATCAAAGACACGACCGTCCAGATCCTTGAGGCCGACGCCCGGCAGGGGCACATCGTCCCACGTTCGACCGTACTTCTGCAACAAGAAACGGCTAAGTGCCGCGCTTCTGAGCACCTGCTTGGTGCTGCCGCTGCGATAGTAGAATTCGCCTTTGTAGCTGATTGGATTTGGGTAGGGATCAACCGCGATTTACAGATATTCCCCGCCGTCTTCCGACTTCACGTTCACGTCCACAACAACACCGAGCAATGCCTGCGCCTTGTTGGGGATCTCTTCGAGCAGTCGGAGAACATCCTTCACTCCGACCACCTCACCCCGGTCATTCTTGCCGATTTCCAGTACGCCGCCCTGAGCGTTGGCGAAGCCGCAGATCCATTTTAGGTATTCGTCCCGCCACGTCTCTTTCCATTCGATGTTCTGACTCTCGCTCATATCGTCGTCTTTTTGCTCAGATTCTCGGGTTTGATCAGCCCCACTTCACCAATTCTGCAGACAGCGTCTGCCAAATCTGCGCGGTAGGCGGCGAGCATACCGGAAGCCGACACGTCTTGTCCAAATTTGTGCATCAAGTCTGCGGGCAAGAAGCCGGTCGGATGCAGCCAATTCGTCCTGATCAATCTCATAAGCTCCCGTCTCAATGTCGATGACCACGAATTTGCCTTCGTCATCAGGTCCAACATGAGGACTTATATCTAGGTCGTAAATTTCATCGCCACGGCGAGCAAACTCCTCTTTGCTGTACCGAGGTTTTGGTACAGGCATTATATTTCTCCTTTGCAATTACAGGCGGCCAAGATCTCTCTTCTAAAGATACTGAACCTCGGCGGCCTCAGCCCAATCTCGTAGAAGCGGCGCTCTTCGAGATTGTCGATGGTCAGCAGGGTGACAACGGACGCCAAGGATGCCAATTGGTCCGACAGTGTCGGACCAATTTCCTTCTGCTTCTGGTAGAAACGTCGGTAGAGCTTCAAACGGGTCACCGAACTGCCCTTTATCCCGATCCTTTGCAGACGCCTAGCGCTCCTCGGGGTTGTCGATGGTCAGAAGAGTGACGTAGTGGGACCAAGCAAGGGGAAGTCGCTTTGCCAATTCCACAGACAGTGTCTGTGGAATCCAGGCAGTCCCATCACTGGGACAGGGAATTTCCGAGACAGCGTCTCGGAAATCTCAGGGCTGCCCAAAATCGAATTTTTGACTCATAGCAAAATCCCCATCCGTTTCAGGTGTTCCTCGGCCTTGGTGCCGAGCCTCGGCGCAGCGTCAACCGCAAGTAGTCCTCGGTCGCCTCAAACTCCGGGTCAACCCCGTTGTGCGCCCGCATCAACGGAATGATCTTGTTCCGCACCCCCATACCACGTGCATCAGGTCAGCCCCATCCACCTACCCCGAACTCATGCTTTTCTGGCGACGAGCTCGCCCCACGCTTCTGCGGCAAACGCCTCTGGCATCTCGCCCCATGTGAGGAATGATGACTTTAGTTGAGCCAAGACCCGTTTATCCGCTAGCCCGTATTCCACAAGCTGATCAGAGAATTCAGAGTCGCCGCACAACTCCGCCAGAAAGTGCGCGTTTCTCCGCGTGGACTCCGCATCCGGCGTCCAACAGTCATACGACGCGGAAACCTTGACAATCTCGAATCCTGCCTTGCGGAATAGTCCTGGCTGGCGACGTCCACAGTACGGATCTCCGCCATTTCGTTTCATCAGTTCGATGAATAACTGCGAAAAATTCCCAAGCGGCTCAGGCGTAGGCTCAAGCAGGAATCCTCCGAAGTCGGCGTGTCTTGAGCCTACTAGCCCTCCCGATTTCAGTACTCGGCGAATCTCAGAGATAGCTTGCTCTGAGTCAGCGATGTGCTCTAGGACTCCGTGAACGAAGACGACATCGAATGACTCGTCATCAGCAGTCAGGCTGCAAAGGTCGTCCGTTTTGAACTCGATTGTAGGGAATCCATCGGCGAGGCACTGAGCAAGATCGATTTGACTCTGCTCTCTGTCCACCCCTAAGACGCGCCCAGGTGCCACAATCTCCGCGAGTCCTTTGGTTATTGTCCCAGGTCCGCAGCCACCGTCCAAGAGAGCCATCCCAGGTACAAGGTATTTCAGAAGAAACTGAGCGTGCGTGTCGGCTGTGCGCTCCTGGAAGAACCGAGCCGTGCGCTCATTGTAGCCAACAGAATACCGATTCATGGAATAGGTTTCAGAGCCATGCCCTAGCGCCCCTTAAACCACAGCTTCATCGCCGTCCCCCCCATAATCATCTCTTTTTCCGCCGCAGAGATATTCGGCAGATGGCAGCCGAGCAAATCCACCAGCTTCTGATACCCCGGCTCCACCACAATCCACGGCGAATCCGTACACCACATCATGCGATCCGCGCCGTAAGCCCGATACACATCCTCGACCATGGACTGCATATCCCCGTAAGGCCAAGGCACCTTGGAAAACGCGTACTCCCCCGAAACTTTGACATAGACATTGGGAAAGCGCGACAGCGCCATCACTTGCGGATAATTGGCCGGCGGCAGCGGCTCGGCACCAAAGCGAGGACGACCCCACCGGTCCGGCTCGTTGGGCGTGGTTGGCATCACGCCGAGATGGTCGAGGGAAATGTTCACGCCGGGAAAAGCCGCGGCCAACAGTTCGATGCAGGGGAACTGAGCACCGCCGGTATAGATGTTGATGTTGAGCCCCAACTCGTCCGCACACTCAAAGACCGCATAGGTCGCCAGGTCCTCGGCCCGCTGTGCGGCCGGGTCGCCCAACGCCCCGAGCCGGATCCCCTCAATGCCGGTAGCGGCGACGAGCTCGCGCAGGCGGGCGGGCGGGTCCGGGTCGTTCATGTTGATCAAGCCCGTCGCCGTGAAACGGTCGGGCCACGTCCGCACGCAATGCGTGACATAGGCGTGCTGCTCGATTTGGGTGCCGTTCATTTCGATCAACACGGCGCGGTCGATGCCCGAAGCATCCATGTCGGCTATCAGCGCCTCAATCGGACAGGCGCGGTCGGCCGGTGCGAGGCTGCTCAGTTCGCGGGGAAACCGCTCACTCGGCAGGTCGAAGACGTGAACGTGCACATCGACTTTATCCATCTGCTGCATCCTTTCTCTAGCTAGGGATCGAGATTTAGGTTCCAGCGCAACTCGCCGGGCGAGGCCGCGTGTAGGTAAATCGGATTCATCAGCTCGCTGCGATAGCGCGCGAAGAGTATGGGATCGACAAAGCGCTCCGCCTGCGACCAGTCCCAATCTATATAGGTAAACGCCTTGATATTGGGGTGGTGGCGCAAGAAACGGAGGAAAGGGATGAACCAATGAGGCCACGCCTGCTCAGCCTGGCCCAGATCAGTAGTAACCGGCGTGACCACGCCAACCAGCACAGGGTAGCCGCGCAGGGGAACGAAGAGCCCTACTCGCCCGGGCTCCCGGGCTGGCTTCAGCACGTCGGCGAGGCTGCCGGGCGGCAGGGAAACGAACGGATGGCCGGCTTCCCGGAC
>JAPOYQ010000076.1 GCA_026706505.1 Gemmatimonadota bacterium | reverse complement strand
GGCACTGCGAGTGAATCAGCGGTGGCTGGTGTTGTCAGCGAGTCGGCAGTAGCGGGCATTGTGGGAAGATCGTCGAAATGGCTCAGGTCGTGTAATCTTGGGTCTATGGGCTCGACCTCGGGCAGCACTGCAGCCGCGAAATCGCCTAGCAGAAGCATTCGCACGGCGATGCGATAGAGTCCTTGGTCCTCGCTTTGCGAACCAATGGCCACGCGGGCGAGTTCTCGAAAATCGCGATCGAGGCTAGCGTCTTGCAGTTGGGTATCGGCGTTGAGGCGTACTTGGCCGATTAGTTGGCGCATGTTGCGAAATGCCGCGTCCCGAGCATTGCGCAACCCGTGGAGCCGCTGCTGCACGGGGTCGGTGACAGCCGTGGGCGAGGTTCCGTCGCCATAGGCAAAGAGCGCGTGTTGCGTCCAGTCGATATAGCCTTCGGCTAGCTGCGAGACCAAAGGCTCGATCGCATAGCGCTCGGGCTGTTGGGCAGGAAGCCGCGCGGCAATCAACACTAGCGCGGCGATGAGAGGGAACATATAGCTCTCCAAAAAAAGAAAAATCACCCGGAGCCGCCGGGCCCCGGGTGTGGGAGGAGTGAGTCTATAAGCCGAGTTCTGTCCACGCATCTGAAGTGCGCTGTGCGGGCATTCATCTGGGGCGGCGGTTGCCCGACCGCCTCGGTGCAGCTTACCCGGGAATATAGCGAGGCGGACCACCTCTTTTCCCCTACTTAGCCTTGCTCCGGATGAGGTTTACCCTGCCACCTGCGTCGCCGCAGGTGCGGTGAGCTCTTACCTCGCCTTTTCAACCTTACCCAGCAAGCTGGGCGGTGTGTTTTCTGTGGCACTGTCTGTGGGGTTGCCCCCCCTGGGCGTTACCCAGCATCCTGTCCTGTGGAGCTCGGACTTTCCTCACCAGCGGCCGCTAGGAGCCGCTAGCGCGCCCGCCCAACTTACTCCTCCCAAAGTTAAACCGACTGCTCGTCCCAAACCATAATGGTGCCGCAACTTTCGCAGTAGATGACGCGGTTGCCGAGGCGGACCTCATTGCGAACTTGGGCGGGCATCTGGTGGTAACAAGCGCCGCAAGCTTCCTTGCGCACGGCTGCGACGCGAATCCCGCGCCGCCCCTTCCTGCGCTCGTATATCTGCAGTAATTGGGCATCGATGTCCTCGATGCTCTTGGCGACCATCTGCCGACTTGCTACGACGTCGTCGATTTGTTCCTGCATGGTGCCGAGCTGGCCTTCGAGTTCGTCAATGCGCTCTTGCTCGGCCTCGCGGACCTCCTCAAAAGCGCTTTGCTCTTCGTCGATCTGTTCCTGAATTCGCTCTAGGCCTTCAAGGGCTTTGATCGACTGCGTCTCGTGTTCGGCAATGGTCTGTTTGCAAATCTCGATCTCGAGTTGGAGAGAATCGTATTCCTTGTTGGTCGTCACTACGGCAAAGCGCTCCTCGCGCTCGCGCAGGGTGGCCTTGCCACTTTCGATCTCGCGCTCGCAGTGCCGCTGTTGCTTTTCGAACTCCGCGCTCTGGGCCTCTAGATCGCTCAAGACGGACCGCGCTTTTGTTATCCTGCCGCGACGCAGGTCGATTTCAGCGGGATATTTTTCTTTGGCCTCTTCCAGTTCGAAAAGCTTTTTATCGACTTCTTGGAGCTTCAACAGTTGCTGCAAACCCTCTTTCATGCGGCCTCTCGTTTCCCGTGGCACTGACCAAAGAAAAAGAGTGCATCTGAGATGATGCACTCTAATGAATCGTATGAGCTTCTGCTGACGAACAAACACTCTGTGTGGCAGGTAAACCCAGTATGTCGCGTCATCAGCAGCTTGTGGTTATCGGTTGCAGTAAATGAGCCTCACTTAATTACGGGCATTTGGATACGGCGGTCAAGAGAGCAGCGCCCGCGCCGTCTGCGCGACGTGCCCGGGGGTCAGACCGTATTTTTGCAGTAGATCCTCGTTAGGTGCGGATTCGCCAAATACGTCGCGGATGCCGACGCGCCGAATGGGTGTGGGATGCTGCTCCCCTAGCACTTCGGCGACAGCGCCGCCCAAGCCGCCGATGATTGTGTGGTCTTCGGCCGTTACTACCCGGCCCGTCTGTACGGCCGCGGCGACAATGGCGTCTGCGTCGAGTGGTTTGAGGGTCGGCACGTGCAAGACGAGTGCCGAGATTCCCTCGCGCGCCAATTCGTCGGCCGCGGCAAGGCAGCGCGGGGTTTGGGCCCCCGTGGATATAAGGGCGATGTCCGTGCCCTCGCGCACGACAAAGGCGCGGCCTAGCTCAAACTCGTAGTCGGTCGGAAAGATGACCGGCTCTGGATCGCGCGTCATGCGTACGTACACGGGGCCGGGCAGGTCGTTGGCTACCAGCATACAAGCGCGGACCTCTACGGCGTCGGCCGGGGCTAAGACGGTCATGTTCGGCATGGCCCGCATGACGGAGATGTCGGCGACTTCTTGATGGGTTTTGCCGGTTTTGCCAGTCAATAGGCCCGAGTAGGCACCGCAGAGTTTGACCGGCAGATTGGGTTGGGCGACGACGACGCGGAGCTGGTCGAGGTCGCGGTTGACGATAAAACAGGCGAAGCTGCTCAGCCACGGTACGAGGCCGCAGGTGGCCATGCCAGCGGCGACGCCCATCATGTTTTGCTCGGCAATGCCCATTTCGAGGAAGCGACCGGGCCGCTCGCGGGAGACTTTGTCGGCCTTGGTCGAGTTGGCCAAATCGCCGTCGAGCACGTACACGCGCGGGTCGCGGTCAATGAGTTCGATGAGCGCGTCGCCAAAAGCGTCGCGCTGGGCCAGCATCTCGCCGGTGGTGGAAAGGTTCACAGCGCGGCCTCCTGCGCGGCGAGTTCGTCCTGCGCTTGTTTGAGGTCTTGGTCGGTCATTGGCTTGGAATGCCAGTTGAAGTCGTTTTCCATGTAGGAGATTCCTTTGCCCTTGACCGTGCGGGCGACGATGATGGTGGGTTGACCGCGGTGTGCCTTGGCCTCGGCAAAGGCCGCGAAAATGGCGGGGAAGTCGTGGCCGTCAGTTTCGATGGCGTTCCAGCCAAAGGCGCGCCAACGGCTGAGGGGGTTTTCCTGCGCGGCCAAGCGGTCGAGCACGCCGTAGCCCTTTTCAGTGGCCCAGCCGTATTGCTGGAGGCCGTTCCAGTCGAGGATGGCGGTGAGATTGTCGAGGCCGTAGCGCGCCGCGACAAAGGCCGCCTCCCATATTTGCCCCTCCTGCGAGTCGCCGTCGCCGATCATCACCCAAGTGCGAAAGTCCTGTCCCTTCTGCCGGGCGGCGAGGGCCATGCCGAGGCCGGGCGACAATCCCTGGCCCAGCGAGCCGGTGGACATGTCGAGGCCGGGGAGGACGCTCATGTCCGGGTGGCCCTGGAGGCGGGAGTCAATGGCGTCAAAGGTGGCGAGTTCCTCAATAGGTAGGTAACCGCGCAGGGCCAAAGCCGCGTAGAGGCCGATCGAGGAGTGCCCCTTGGACAAGATGAAGCGGTCACGGTCTGCGTCGCGGGGTTGGGCCGGGTCGATGTTTAGCTCGGCGAAGTACAGGGCGACGAGCAATTCGGCTGCGGACATGGGGCCGCCCAAGTGGCCGGCTCCAGCGTGGTGTACCGACTCGACGACTAGGCGGCGCAATTGGATGGCATAGCGCTTTAGCTCGGCGTGGCGCGCGCGCGTCAGGCTCATAGAAGGTCTCCTTTTTGCGGTTCGTTAAGGTAGAGACCGGCGCGGTGTTAGTCCAGCCACGGGGGCACGATGTCAAAGGCTCGGCCACACTCGGCTAGGCGCTCGACATCCTCTACGCCAACGGGTACGCCGTCGCGTGCGTACGCTTCTTCATTGCGATGTTCGGGCGTGCCGGGCAGGGTGACTTCGTCGTACCCGCGCAGCGGGATCATCTGCTCGCTCGCTAGACGCACCAGTTCATCGACGCCGTGGCGCACTTGCGGAGCGGGTGCGAAGAGTCCCAAGTCGAGGACGAGGATTAAGCTGCCCATGCGCGCTGCTGGCCATTGCGCGGCGATCTCGCGGGCGCGGTCGCCACCTTGGCCGACAAAAGCCCCACCGAGCAGGGTGGCGGCTGCGGTGTAGCCCATGGATTTGAAGAAGGCTGCTGGGATCAGCTCTTCAATGGTTTCGATCTGCTCGCCGCGTTGGTAGTCGGCGAGGATACAGGTGGCTACGTCGAGTACTACAGGTGGTCCGTCTTGTCCGGGCAGGCCAAAGCACAAGGGCGGGTTGCCGTAGTGGGCGGCGCGCTTACCGTCGTTGCTGGGGTAGTACTGGGGATAGGCCGCTTGCACTGAGAAGCCCACGCAGTTTTCCGCCATGGCGCGACGCACATAGTGTCCCGCTGAGCCGTAGTGTCCAATGTGGCAGGCCGCGCCGATGGCGAGACCCTTTTCCTTGGCCTTGGCGATGGCGCGTTCCGCAGCTAGCATAGTCGGCGCGTATCCGAGGCTGCCATCGCCATCGACAAAGACGTGGGTGTCGCTTTCGCGCAGGACGCGGATGTCTGGGTCGGGGTTGGCTTTTTTGTCGCGGAGCGTGCAGCAATACCCGTACAAGGCGCGAGTGCCGTGCGAGCGCACGCCGCGCAAGTCCGAATTGGTCAGCAGGTCGGCCAACTGCGCGGCGTGTGCGGCGGACATGCCAGCAGCGCGGAGGCAGGCCGTGCCAAAAGCCCTGAGATCGGCAGCAGCAATGCGTTTGAACTCTGTGGGGGGGCGGTTCATAAAGGGACTCCTATGGGTGTTAGGGATGATTGGTCTTGCGGGCAAGTAGGTCGGCGAGTGCTGCTCCGACTTGGTCGGGGTCGCTGGTGGGGGACGCGGCTAGGGCGCGCCGGTAGAAGTGCTCGGCCTGCCGATAGCGATCCTGCGCGTCGTACAGGCGGCCTAAGTAGTAACAAGTGCGGGCCAAATCGGGATGATCGCCCGCTTGCAGGGCCAGCGCACTGTGGTACAGGGGCGCGGCCTTTTGGTAGTGGCCTTGGAGGAATAGGGCATGGGCGCGGGCGCGGAGATTTAGGACATGGGCGCGTTGCGCGAGGGAATCGGCCGCGGCGCGGTCGCCCTGTGCGCGGTAGAGGTCGGATAACTTCTGCATGGTCGCCGCGACTTCCTCATCGCCTCGGTGCGCCTGTTGAAAGGCGAGGACGCGGTCGTAGAGCGCGGCGGCCTCGGCTGGTCGTTGCTGGAGTCGATAGGTGTCGCCTAACTTGTCGAGCGTCAACACCTTGTCGGGATGGTCGTCCGGGAGGGCCGCTTGCCGTTCGTGCAAGTGCTGGTAGAGGCTTTCGGCCCGCGCGAGTTCGCCGCGCACGACGTGGAGTTGGGCGAGTTGATGGGCGGTGCGGCCGTAGCGCGGGTCGTCGGGGGCGAAGGTCTCGGCT
>JAPOYQ010000624.1 GCA_026706505.1 Gemmatimonadota bacterium | reverse complement strand
CGCGCGGTATTCCCACAGCCAGTATCAGCGGGCGTAGCATCCGCCGTGGCCAATACCCCTTTACGGCCTACCCAGCACTGGCGCGGGCGCTCTACATCGGCGGCTACAATGGCTCGGTGGTTCTCGGCCCAGGCGAGGGGGCGGAGCGAGAAGTGCTGCACGAGGAGCGGTTGGACGAGGCGTCCTTTGCCCAGATAGTCGAATACGGGCGGGCAGAGGGACTGAACCTGATCTACTGTTTGTTGGAACGCACGGACGCTGGAATCGCTGAGGAGTACCGGTACGTCCGGCCGATGGATTACCTTGAATCGTTCGGAGAGCCGGGCATGGTGCTCGACGGAGATCTGTATGCGCGTTGCCAGAGCGGTGAGTTGGGCACGCCACCCAAGGTCATGCTGGAAGTAGAACCGGAGCGGCGAGAGCGGCACATCGCCGATATCAAGGCGCTGTGCGGAGATCAGATATATGTGGCTTGGGCGCATCCCGGTATGGTGGAATTTATGCGTCGAGGCGTGAATAAGGGCGTGGCCCTGCGGACGCTAACCGAGCGGGTAGGTGGGCGTGCCGAGCGCGTCTTGGCGGTAGGGGATGCGGACAACGACTTGCCCATGTTGCGCGCGGCGGGAATCGGGGTGTTGCTGGGGAATGCAAAGGACGAGGTAAAGGCGGCCGTGGCCGGAGATGGGGTGCGAATTGGACCGAGTTTTGCCGAGGATGGATTTGCCAAAATGGTGCGGGAATACGCGCTGGATGGACAGGAGCAGAAATGATGCAGGTGTTTTGCGGAATCGCGCTGTGTGTTGCCGTTGCGGCCTCGGCTTTAGCTCAGGAGGGCCAAGCCGTGGCCGACTCCCTCAAGGGTGGGGAGATGGTAAAGATCGAGGGGGAAAATCGCGGGTTTTACATAGATAAGTACGAGGTGACTAACGAGGAGTACGCAGCTTTTCTGACCGAGAAGGGAAACGCCAAGGTGGAGGGCATGTACTGGGTGGAACTGGGGAGTCGATATACGGCATTGGTAGAAGAAGACGGCGTGTACAAGGTCAAAGAAGGATTTGCGCGGCATCCGGTTATCGAGGTGTCGTGGTACGGAGCAATGGCCTATTGCCAGTGGGCGGGCAAGCGCCTACCGACGCAGGAGGAATGGTACTTCGCTTGTGCCGGTACCGAAAAGCTAAAGTACCCGTGGGGAGGAGATTTTGAGGAGGGCCGCGCCAATATCTTCGGGGATAAGGACGGCTATGGGCGGACTGCGCCGGTGGGGGCCTTTCCGAGTGGAGCTAGCCCCTTTGGACTCTTGGATATGGGTGGCAATGTGTGGGAATGGACGCAGGGAGGCGAGAAAATGCAATTCCTGCACGGAGGATCGTGGGTCAACGGCCCTACCTTGACCCAGTGCAACAAGCAGACTAACACCAAGGACTCGCATTCGTACGTCAAGGGCAACACCATAGGCTTCCGCTGCGCCCGCTAAATGCCCGCGCTCATTTTTGCCCTCCTGCTCGTTGGTGTCAGCGCTCAGGCCGATCCCTTCTTCGTGGATGCGACGCGAGAAGCCGGTCTGGATCATCCCACTATCAGCGGCGGCCCACACAAGCGCTTCATCCTCGAATCCACTGGCAGTGGCGCGGCGTTTTTCGACTACGATGGCGACGGCGATCTCGATCTCTATGTGGTGGATGGATCGACTTATGCCAACTATGGTGTGGGGCCGGGCAATGTGCTTTACCGCAACGACGGCGGAGCCTTTGTGGCGGTTGTAGCTGGCGTCGAAGATCGCGGCTGGGGCATGGGAGTGGCTGTGGGTGATTACGACGGCGACGGGCAACGCGATCTCTATGTGACCAACTACGGTGCCAACGCGCTCTATCGCAATCGCGGGGATGGCACCTTTGCCTCGGTCACAGCGCAGGCTGGGGTTGCCGGTGATGACTTCAGCGCGAGTGCGGCGTTTTTCGACTACGATCAAGATGGCGACCTCGACCTCTACGTTGCCAACTACGTGGTCTTCGATATCGAGCCGGTGCTGCAAGATCCAGAGTTGGAGGATCCCTGCGTCTATTTGGGCGGGCTGCGGGTCTTTTGCGGACCGCAGGGCATGGAAGGCGGGCAAGACCGGCTTTACCGCAACGACGGTGAGGTTTTTACCGATGTCACGGCCTCGTCCGGCGTGGCCACGGCCAACTTCCACTATGGCTTGGGCGTGATGCCCGCAGACTTTGACCGCGATGGCGACCTCGACTTATTCGTGGCCAACGACGAGACGCCCAATGTGCTGTTCCGCAACGACGGCGGTCGCTTGGACGACATAGGCTTGCAGGCCGGCGTGGCGTACAACGGCGACGGCGAGCTTGAGGCGAGCATGGGCGTAGATGCGGGCGATTGCGACGGCGACGGCGACCCCGACCTCTATGTGACCAATTTCTACGGCGAGACCAACACGCTCTATTTGAACTCGGGCGGCGGAACCTTCATTGACGCTACTGCCGAGCGCGGCTTGGCGGCCCCGACCGTGGGCTATCTTGGGTGGGGCACGCGCTTTTTCGACTTTGACTTCGACGGTGACTTGGACCTATTCGTAGCCAACGGCCACATCTATCCCCAAGTCGATCACGCCAGCGCCGGGGGCACGTACGCCCAGCGCAACCAGCTTTTCGCCAATGAGGGAGCGGGCGCGTTCTCGGCGGTGGAAGGGGGTGGCCCTGGGCTACAGGTGCAGAAGTCGAGCCGTGCGGCTATCAGCGGCGACTACGACCAAGACGGCGATGTCGATCTGTTCACGACCAATATCGACGACAGTCCGACGCTCTTGCGCAATGAGACGCGCGCTGGTCGCTATCTCGCGGTACAAATCGACCCGGAAGTCGTCGGCACTTGGGTGCGAGTCACGGCGGGAGGACGGACGCAGGTGCGGTCGGTCGGTGGGGCGGCGGGTTACTTGGGTCACGGCGACGGGTGCCTCCACTTTGGTTTGGGCCGGGCCGAGCGCGTGGAGCGCTTGGAGGTGCGGTGGCCGGATGGCGCGGTGACGCGGTTGGAGGATTTACCAGTGGATGAGGTGGTGGTGGTAAGGGGCGGGGGCGATTGACGAGGCGCTCTTTATTCCCTAGCTTTAACGCCTTTCCAAATTCACCTGCTTATATACTCATGTCTTGGAATTTTGTCGTCAAAAGGGTCGCCCTTTTCCTGATTGTAGTATGGGCAGCGGCGAGCGTGAACTTCTTTGTGCCACGGCTGGGTACGGGCCGCGATCCCATTCGCGAGAAGCTCGGCCAACTCGCGGCTAGTGGAGGATTGCGCCAAGACGGCATTGAGGCCATGGTAAAGGCCTATCAAGCCAAGTTCGGCCTCGACAAACCGCTCCACGTCCAATACCTCAACTTTCTCAGCGACACTTTTACGCTCGACTTGGGCTATTCGCTGGCTAACTATCCGGCCCGCGTCGGGCAGATCATCGGCAACGCGATCCCTTGGACTATTGGGCTGATGATCATTTCAGTGCTGCTCGGGTTTGCCTTGGGCACGCTCATGGGGGCGCTGGCGGCGTGGCCATCGGCACCGCGCTTTATGCGCAACTTGGCGGTGCCTATGATGACCATGTCGGCGATTCCTCCCTATCTGTTAGGGCTGATCGTGCTCTACATATTGGGCCTCAAGCTGAACCTCTTTCCGCTTTCGGGCGGGTACTCGCCCGGCATGTTGGCGATCTTCAATCTCACCTTTGCCCTCGACGTGTTGCACCATTCGATTTTGCCGGCGCTGGCCATCGTCTTGCAGCAGGTCGGCTTCTGGGCGCTGGGGATGCGGGGGATGATGGTCACGACCTCGGGTGAGGATTACATCACGCTCGCCGAGGCCAATGGCCTGCGCAACCGCACGATCTTCTTCCGCTTCGGCCTGCGCAACGCCCTACTGCCGCAGCTCACGGCGCTGGGGTTGTCGCTGGCCAACGTGGTCGCCGGCCAAGTCATCGTCGAGGTGATCTTCGCCTATCCGGGGATCGGCACGGTGCTCTTTCAGGCCATCCAGGCCTCGGATTATACGGTTATCAACGGCGTGGTGCTGATTCTCATCATGTCCATTGGCTTGGTGACCATGCTGATGGACTTCTTCTATCCACTGCTCGACCCACGCATTTCCCATAGCCGCCACCACTAGCCATGCACCGCTTAGACCAAATCCTCTACTACTTGCGCGAAAGCCCGATGCTTGCGGCTGGCCTGTGCATGATCCTGTTGGTGGTGCTGTTTGGGGTCTTGGGGCCGATCTTCGTCGATACCTCGAAGGCACAGCCACTGGCCACGCCGCCGCGGCAAGAGCCCTCGCTGGAGCATCCCTTTGGCACCGATGACTCCGGTCGCGACCTTCTCGCCGTGATGGTGGTGGGGGTGCCGCTGACCATGCGGATTGGTCTGTTGGCTGGTACGGTGGGGCTCGGGTTGGGCATCTTCCTCGGCTTTACGAGCGGCTATATGGGTGGCAAGATCGACACGGTCATCCGCGGCCTCGTGGATACGCTACTGACTGTGCCCGGCTTGGTGGTGCTGGTCTCCATTGCCTCGACGATCCGCGAGGAAATCAGCGTCAACATCATGGCCTTGGTGGTCGCTTCGCTGGCGTGGATGTGGCCCACGCGCACGATCCGCTCGCAGGTTTTGACCATGCGCGAGCGGGCGTACGTGCAGATGGCGAAGCTCAACGGCATGAGCAACGGCGAGATCATCTGGAAGGAACTTTTTCCCAATTTGCTGCCCTACCTCGCGGCCAATTTTACCAATGCCGTCAACTGGGCCATTCTCTCGTCGATCGGCCTAGAGGCCCTCGGCTTGGGGCCGCAGAACGATCCAACGGTCGGCATGACCATTTATTGGGCCATCACGTTCTCTGCGCTCATTCGCGGCATGTGGTGGTGGTGGGCAATTCCAATCTTCTTTATCGGCGTGATCTTCGTCGGCCTGTTGATGACTGCGGCTGGCTTAGACGAGCTGGCCAATCCCAAACAGCGCAAGGCCGTATGAGTAGGGCCGACAAAGAGGTCCTGCTGGACATTCGCGGCTTGGAAGTCCATTTCGAGACTCGGCGCGGCATTGCCCGCGCCGTCAACAAGGTCGATCTGACCCTGTACAAAGGCGAGCGCTTTGGCCTCGTCGGCGAATCCGGCAGCGGCAAGACCACGTTGATTTTGGCGCTGTTGCGGATGATTAAGACGCCGGGCCTCATCGCCGGTGGCAGCGCGACCTTAGACGACGGGACCGACCTGATTCAGCTCGACCGCGAGCAAGTGCGGCAGGCCCGGCTCAAGCGGGTCGCCATGGTGCCGCAGGGCGCGATGAACTCGCTCAATCCGGTGATGAGGATCGGGGATCAACTGATGCTGACGATGCGCGAGCACGCGGTCGAAGAGCAACTGCCGCCC